>JADLEZ010000677.1 GCA_020845855.1 Burkholderiales bacterium | reverse complement strand
GCCGGGCGCGAACTACCCGGCATCGTCGACCAGGTGATCTCGCTACATCTATTCTCGCGCGATGCCGAAGGTAGCTACGTGCTCGACGAGAAGGCGAGCGAACGGCGCCTCGTGTGTCGCGCAGGCACCCCATATGCGCTGCCTGCGAAAGATCGCAGCGGCCGGCTCGACCTGACCGAGCCGCCGGATCTCGGCGCGTTGATCGCCAAGATCAATACGCCGCAGGTGCGCGCCGCCTGACCCGAAACTCGATCAAACGATCAAAGGAGGCCTCGATGTACGATCTCAACGATGCCCAGCCACAGATGGCGCCGCTCGGTGAGCTCATTCCAGACGGCACCTTCGCCAAGGTGAAGATGACCATCCGTCCGGGTGGGGTCAACGGCTCGACGCCGGCTGACGCCGGATTGCTCAAGGCGTCGCAGACGAGCGACGCCAGGATGCTCGATTGCGAGTTCACCATCGTGTCCGGTCCCTATGCGCGGCGCAAATTCTGGCAGAATTTTACGGTGGCGGGCGGCAAGCTCGATGAGAAGGGACAGTCGAAGGGCTGGAACATTTCGAAGAGCGCGTTCCGCGCCATGATCGATAGTGCGCTTGGGCTCGACCCGAAGGACGAGAGTGCCGCCGCAAAAGGCAAGCGTGTCATCCAGGGCTTGAAGCAGCTCGATGGCATCGCGTTTGCAGCGCGCATCATGATCGAGCCAGCGTCGACCCCGCAATACCGGGACCAGAACAAGCTTGCCAATATCGTGCTGCCGGGCGAGCCGCAATATGTCGCGATTATGCGCGGCGAAACCATGCAGCCCGAGCCCGTCAACGCCAGGCCGCGCAAGGCCGCGGAGACACCTGCGGCGCCGACGCCGGCCTGGGGAGCCCCATCTGCGCCAGCCCCGGCTTCCGGCGATGTGCCGTGGGCCAACCAGGGGACGCCCAATCAGGGCACTTCCAAACCTCCGGGTGCGGCCGTACCCGGGCCAGCCTGGCTCAACGGCTAGGGACGTCTCCTCGTGACCGACGATGAGTGGCAGGCGCATGTCACCCGAGAGGCCGCGAAGGCGATCGGCGAATGGCTCGAAGGAAGAGGAGGCCTGCACCAGCCCATCCGCTGCTTGACCCTGCCCGACCTCGAGGCAATGGCGCAGAACGCGATCAGTATCTTCATCGTGAAAACATCGCAGCGGATCGCGCAGCATCCGGAAGAGCCCGGGTCGCGGAAGCTCTCGACGCTGCTCCTGGGGTGAGGGCTTGTGCGATCTGCGGCCGGGAAGCGCGAGGCTTCCACTATACGCATCAGCTTCGCCCCGACCGCTACCCGACCTTTGCATTCTGCTCAATGCGTTGTCTCGACACCGGCAGCGCTATCGCCCGGAGAAACAAAGGCATGATCGACAAGACCGACATGGAAAAGCGCGCGATCAAGGAGGCTCGCCAATTCCTCGCGGACGTGTTGACTGAGCTCGGGTTGATGGCATCCTTTCATGATCGCAGCGCGGCGGAGATCGATCGCATCATCGAGGCCTGCATCGACGGCTTCCAGGACTCCATGCAGCGTCAGACGCTCAATGACGATGTGCCGTTTTAGGTGCGCTGATGATCGACCTCAACCACGGATCAGGCTTCCAGTATGCACGACCGGACCGACCGCCGGGTGTCGCCATTGCCGTCAATGCTGTGATCGACGCCGCGCTTGTGGAGCGCAATCGCGCTCAGCCACCGCGACGCTATGTCGGCACGTCCGGGGTTGGACGCGAGTGCCCGCGGCAGATTCAGTATGACTATCTTGGCGTCCCCAAGGACGAAGGCCGCGACTTCGAGCCGAATACGCTACGCATCTTTGAGGCCGGGCACCGCGCCGAGGACATTGTCGCCGCGTGGCTGCGCGCTGCGAAGTTTGACCTGCGCACCGCCCGCTCCGATGGTCAGCAGTTCGGTTTCTCGGCCCTGAACGGGCGCTTCCGCGGTCACATCGACGGCTGCCTGGTCAGCGGTCCGGTCGCCATGAAATTCCCGGCACTATGGGAGAACAAGGCACTCGGCGCCGCCTCGTGGAAGGAGGTGGTCAAGCGCGGCGTCGTTGTGGCAAGGCCGGTCTATGCGGCGCAGATCGCGCTCTATCAGGCCTATCTCGACCTGCCTTATCCTGCGCTGTTCACGGCGCTCAACCGCGACACGCTGGAGCTCCACTGCGAGCTCGTGACCTTCGACGCTGCGCTCGCACAACGCGCGAGCGACCGCGCCGTGCAGGTTGTTCGCGCAAGTGCGGCCGAAGAGCTGCTGCCGCGCGCGGCCGCCGACAGGACCTCCGCTATCTGCCGCGGCGGACGAAGCGCCGGCGAGTGGCACCCGCCTTGCGCCTGGCAGGATCGCTGCTGGAAGGCCAATGAAATGCGCTTCCTCACAATCGATTTGAATCGGGCTTCGAACGATCTTCGATATTTTTGCGCGCAAGCACATGAAAACTGATCGGCGACGTTATGGAGGAAAGCTCCTGCATCGATCTCAACGAGGTCTGGCGGCCGCCGGTCCGGCATGATCTCGACGACATCCGCGGGCGGCTCTGCGCCACGGCAGCCGAATGGCTGCCACAATTGTTTCCGCAGGCGCGGCTGTCGCCAGACCACAAAACGTTGCACTGCGCCGATCTATCGGGACGCGCACCGCGCAACGCGGGCTCCTGTGTCATTCACCTGCGTGGCCCGCGTGCTGGCTGGGGATATGATCACGCAACCGGCGAGAGCGCAGGTCCGATCGATCT
>JADLEZ010000676.1 GCA_020845855.1 Burkholderiales bacterium | reverse complement strand
TGGCCGCGACATCGCCCGCTGCCGCGGCCGCGAACAAGCCCGTGTACGCGGCGCGCTCGGCAGCGCTGGGTGCGACCTGCGCCTGCGCGGTTGCGAGCATCGCCGCCAGTGCCGCCGCGAGCCATTTCAGCATGGGTCGTAGTGCAGGTAGCCCGCGAGCGCGCCGCGCGGCGTCAGCACGCGCTCGAGGCGCCCGCAGGCAACGATCGGCGGCGGCTCGCGCGGCGGGAAGAACAGTGGATTGCCGGTCACAGGTGCGCTCACGGGCGTGAGCGTGGGCGTGCCGCGGCCGCTCGCGTCCACCGTGCACTCGACCGCCTTGCCGGCGGTTTGGACCATGCGTACGCGAGCGGTGCTGCCGCTCGCGGCCGCCGACGCGACCGCGATGATCTTCGGATCGCGCGTGCAGGCGTTGATCGCCGGCAGGAGGTCGGGCAGCGCGCGCGTCCATTCGTCGGCGGCCCTGCCGGCGCTCCACACCGGAGCCACCCGGGCGTCGAACCCCGCGCGTACGAGGCAGCATGCGGTCGACGCCTCGCCTGGGCGAATCGACAGGATCGCCCGCTTACCGCCGGGCACCGGCGCTTTGCACGCCTCGTCGTGCACGGCGAGCACCAGCGTGTCCTTGGGCAGGTGGGTCGAGTCGCCGCGCCAGACGATCGCCATCGGCGCGGACAGCGTCTGCAGGGCCCCGCGGAACACGACCTCGCGCTTGCGGGGCGTCGTCGCCGTGTACTGCGCCGTCGCGCGGGTCGCATCGAGGCGCCAGGCGCCGTCGTCGGCGCGGCACTCGAGCCCCTGCACGACGATCGGCTGCGCCGGTGCGGCCAGCGCGCCGCCGACGAGCAAAAGGCCCGGAAGCACCCCACCCATGAGCTTTTTCGCCATCACCATCGCGCGCCAATGTTCGCACACCCGGGGGCGAAGCTGATAGCATGGGCAGAGTGCGCCCTGCCGCACCGACGTCCGGAGGCCTATGCAGCGGCCTGATGAATCGCGACGCTCCGCATCCCCGCCTTCCTTTGGCGGGCCGCCTCGAATGCGCCGTGTCGCCGCGCTGCTGGTGGGCTGCCTGTTGCTGTATGCCCCCGACACGACATACGGCCAGGGCACCACCGTCACGCGGCACGCTCCGAGCGTATCCCAGGGCTATCGGCTTGAGTACGTTGCACCGTCGGGGAACACGAAGTGGTTCGAAACCGGGGTGTTGCTTGCGCTGGCTTTCGGCGCCCTCGGGGACGCGTGGCACGTCGACCCCCCGCAACCCGAACCTGTCCGGGCACCTCCGGCACCGCAGCCGCGTGGCGCGCCGGCGAATCCCGTCGATGGCTCGCTCATCCCGGTGGCAGTCGCCGTTCCCGATGATGCCTGTTTGCCCCAAAGCTTCGTCGCGGTCCATCCGAGCCAGCGCCTGATCTACTTCTCGACCGCCGCGGGAACGCAGGGATTCCTCTGCGCGTACCGGTACGACCCGGTGGCACTCACGCTGACGCCGGCGCCGGGCTCGCCGTTCGCCACCGGTGGGGCGCCCGTGGACTCGTTCGCCATCGATCCGTCGGGCACGTTTCTGTACGCGGTCAGCATCAACAACAACGCCGTGGCCGCGTTCGCAATCGATGCCGCCACCGGTGCGCTGACCAGGCTCGCCGGCTCGCCGTATCCGACCGCGGCCAATCCGAGCTCGGTCGCGGTCGACCCGACCGGACGCTTCGTCTACGTCGCGACCTCGGCCTTCAAGACCTTCGCCAGCACCATCTCGGCTTACGCGATCGACGCGGCCACGGGCGCGCTCGCTCCTCTGCCGGGATCGCCGTATGCAGTGCCCGACTACGCGTACTCCGTCGCGGTCGATCCGCTGGGCCGTTTCGCTTATCTCACTACCGCCGACAGCTTGCAGGCCTATGCGATCAACCCGGCGACGGGTGTGTTGAAGCCGGTGGGCGCGCCGGTCGCGGGCAGCGGGAGCCTGGCCGTGGACCCGAGCGGACGCTTCGTCTACGTCAAGTCGCAGCAGTACATCGAGCCGAACCTGTTCGTGGGTCTTCGCGCCTACCGGGTCGAGGCCAACGGCTCGCTGACCGCGATCGGCGGCCTCGTGGAGGCGGGCGAGTACTCCCAGAGCATCGCCGTGTCGCGCTCGGGACGGCATGTGTACATGACGAGGGGCGAGCAGAAGACGGATTCCTCCGGCACGAAGACGTTCGTCTACGGCATCCTGGGGTTCGCACGCGACGAGGCGACCGGCGCGCTGACGCCGATCGCCGGTTCGCCGTTTCCGCTGGGTGAGGTCAATCCCAGCAGCATCGTCACCTTCAACGTCCTGCCGTCGCAGTCCGGCTGGGCGGCGGGCGTGCCGATGTTCTATCCGCTCGGCGTCTCCGGCGGGTATCCGCCGTATGCGTGGAGCGCGGCGGGCGGCACGCTGCCGCCGGGCTTGAGCGTCGACTCCGCGCTGGGCGCGCTGCGCGGCACGCCGACCACACCCGGGACCTACGAGTTCGTCGCTCAGGTGGCGGACAGCCGGGGAGCGGTCGCGACGAAGTCGTACCGGTTCGTGGTGGCCGGGGGCGCGCCACCCGCAATCGCCACGATCGTGGAGTTCTACCACGGCGCGCTCGATCACTACTTCATCACGTGGATAGTCGACGAGATCGCGAAGCTCGACGCCGGCACCACGATCAAGGGCTGGGCGCGCACAGGCAAGACGTTCAACACCTACACCGCGGCGCAGGCGGGCTCGTCGCCGATCTGCCGATACTACATCCCACCGGGCCTGGGCGACTCGCACTTCTTCGGCCGCGGCACGGTGGAGTGCAACGCCACGGGTGCTGCGAACCCGACGTTCGTGCTCGAGGAGCCCAACTTCATGCACATGCTGCTGCCAAGCGCGGGGGTGTGCCCCACGGGGACCACGCCGGTGTACCGGGTGTTCAGCGCACGGCCGGACGCGAACCACCGCTACACGGTCGAGCGCGCGGTGCGCGACGCGATGGTCGCCAAGGGTTGGCAGGCCGAAGGGGACGGACCCGACCTCGTGGTGATGTGCGCGCCGTAGCGCCCAGCGTCGACGCCGGGAAAAAGGGGACGTACCCCATTACAAGCTCCGCGCCTTGTAATGGGGTACGTCCCCTTT
>JADLEZ010000675.1 GCA_020845855.1 Burkholderiales bacterium | reverse complement strand
CACTACGTGCAACGCAGCACCCTGCCCCGGCTGGTCGACGTTGTTGATCAGCTGAGCCGTATGAACGGTACCCGGCTTCGGAAGCGTGCCTTGATCCGCCATCAGGGTCTCCTCGGGTGTGTTTGGTCGATTCTACGGTACGGTACGTATATATGAACACTCGGTCGCACCCATGAAAACGATAACAGACAGATACGGCGTCTGTCAAGGTTTGGCGTGGGGTTCGGCCACGCGGTGCTCGGCGACCCACTGACGCCGGCGTTCGTGGGTGCTGCATGGCTGGTGGGTGGCGGAATCGTGCTCGCCAACTTGCGCACACTGCCGATGCGCGCTCGGGCGGCGCCGTGACGCGCAGCTATCTATCTAAAAACAGTCCATTGAAGTTGTGTCATTCCGAGCGCAGCGAGGAATCTTGTTTTTCGCCGAACAGCAGATCCCTCGCGCTGCTCGGGATGACACGGTTTTGCGTGTGTTCACGCGATCTTCAATGAGCTGCAAACCTACCTTCGTTCGTCGTCCGACCTACCGCCCAACCCGCGCAGGTACAAGGTCAGCGCGACGATCACCAGGGCGAGCGCGCCGCCGAACGCGAGGATGTCGCGCGTGCCGTCCCAGGCGACCGCCTCGCGCAGGAACAGCACGGCGAGCACCGCGATTACGACGCTGACGAGGTGTCCTTTCAGGTCGTCGAGACTCTGGATCCTGAGCCACGCCGGCAGCGGAAGGCTGTCGTCGACGAACAGCGCGTACAGCCCGAGGCTGATGATGTACAGCGCGATGGCGATCAGGAACACGTCGACCGCCTCGATCAGGCCGACGGCGAAGATCTTCGCGTCCTTGGAAGAGACGTTGCCGACCCGCCAGACGTCGACGAGCATCTCGCCGATCACCAGCGCCTCGTAGACGATGAGCGCGGACGACGCGACGAAGGTGCCGGCGACCGCGATCAGCGTGATGAACCGGCTGGAGGCGAGGATTCGCCGCAACATGCCGCCATCTTACCGCGCGTTCAGTGTTGCATCCTCTCGTCCGGCACCCGGTCGGTGTGCAGCTCCAGGAGCTTGCGCCGCAGGAGCTTGCCGTTGGCCGCGCGCGGCAGGCTGTCGACGGCGTGCAGCCAGCGCGGGCGCTGGTGCTGCGGCAGCCTCGCCGCATGCGCCTGTAGCGCCGCCAATGCCTGCGCCGGGTTCGCGGCCACGTAGAAGTACGCCACCGCATCGAGCCCGTCCTCGTCGGGCACGCACACCGCCGCACCTTCGACCACGTCGTGCGACTGCGCGGTCATCTGCTCGCCCAACTCGATCAGGTTGACCCAGCGGCCGCGGACCTTGATCAGCGAATCCTCGCGCCCGGCGAACTGCCAGCGTCCCTGCGCGTTGCGCTGCCACAGGTCGGCCGGGCAGAACGCGCCGTCGCGGAACGTCTCCGCCTGCGCCTGCGGGCGATCGAGATAGCCCAGCGCCAGAGTCGGCGCGCGGATCGCAAGCCGCGTCGGCGCACCCGGCGGCACGTCGTCGAGTGCCTGCACCTCGACTCCCGGCGCCGGCGCGAATCCTTGCGCATCGTGGGCGAGCATCGCCAGCACCAGCGTCTCCGAAGCGCCGTAGCCGTCGACCATCGGCGGGCCGCCTTGCGCGAGCCAGCGCGCGCGCACCTGCGCGGGCAGCGCTTCGCCCGCGGACACGCACAGCCGCACGCCGGCCGCGGCGATGGCCGGCGCCAGCGCCTCGTGCACGAGGTCGCGGTACAGCGTCGGCACGCTGAACAGCACCGTCGGGCGCGCGCGCCTGACCGTTCCCGCCACGCTCCCGGCGTTGGGCCATTGCGGATCGAGGATCAGCGTGGCGCCCAGGCGCAGACCGGCGAGCAGCAGGTTGGTCAGGGGATAGGGCAGGAACAGCCGCGAGCTCGCGAACAGCCGGTCGCCAGACGTGATGCCGAGGCCGTCCGCCGAGACGCGGCCGATCTCGCGCAGGCAGCGGTGCGCATGCACCACCGCCTTGGGTTTGCCCGAGGTGCCCGACGAGTGCGCCCAGAAGGCCGGCGCCTCTTCGGGGACGCGCACGGGCGGCATCGGCTGCGCGGCGGCGACGGCGCGCCTTGCCTCGTGGAGGATGTCGACGCGCGCGCGCCACGGCGGCGGCGTGTCGTCGGCGGACTCCGCGACGATCACGTCGAATCCCGCCTCGTCGAGCATGTAGCGCCACTCGGGCGCGGGGACCCTCGGATTGACGCCGACGGCGATGGCGCCGGCCCACACCGCACCGAGCCAGGCGACGACCCAGTCGAAGCCGTCCGGCAGCTTGACCGCGACACGGTCGCCGGGACGCACCCCGCGCGCGTGCCATACCGCGGCCGCGCGCGCGACGCGCTCGCGAAGCTCGCCGTAGCTCATGCGCTTGCCGTCGCATTCGAGCGCGATCGTGGCGGGATCGTGGCCGGTGAGCAGCAACTCGGCGCCGTTAAGCGGCGCACCGGTGGGCGCCTGCGCTCCATACAGGCCGGGCCGGTGCTGGCGCCAGCGCAGAAGCTCCGCGCTCAGCATCTGCGCGTGCTCGCGCTCCTCGGCCGCGAGCTCCTCGTACAGGCGCCGCTCGAGCGCGCCGGGCGCAAGGGCGGCGGCGCGCTGCGCGAAGTGCTCGGCGGCGCGCTTCTCGAAGCCGATCGCGATGCGCAAGAGGTCGGACGGATCGTCGATGCGGCCATCGACTCCCGCGAACACCGCCACCGTCTCCAGTTGAAACTGCTCCGGCGGGTCGGGCACGTCGACGTGGTAGCGCCGCGCCAGCGTCTCCATGTGCTCGCCTTCCATCACCGCGAAGCGCCGGAAGAGCGCGCGCAATTCCTCGTCGCTGCAATCGGCGGCCGCGCGCTGGTAGAACGCCCGGCCGCCGAGCTCGATCTCGAAGGCGGCGCGCACCGCCGCGAGCGCACCGCCTTCACGCTCGACGGCGGCGGCCGCCGACTTGGCGTCGCGCAGCGCGAGCGCGCCGCCGCACTGCGGGCAGCGCCCATAGGGAAACGCGAATCCCTCGCTCACCTTGCCGCAACCGCCGCACTGCCACTGGACACTCGCGCCGGCACAGCAGATGTAGGGGCCGTCGCCGTCGTCGGCGAGCGGCTGGTGGCACTTGGGGCACAGCATGACCTCGTGCTCCTCGTTATGCCGACGGTGTGGCCGGCAGCGGCGCGGGCGGCACGAACGCGGCGACCGCCTCGGGCGTGGGCGGCCAGCCGGCGCGATCGCCGCACAGCCACGCGCCGATCGCGCGCGCGGCGCGCCGGCCGGCAGCCATGGCGAGGATCACGGTGGCGCCGCCGGTCACGATGTCGCCGCCCGCAAACACCGCGCGCAGGTTGGTCGCCTGCGTCTCGGCGTCGGCCGCGATATAGCCGCGGCGATCGAGGCCCAAGCCGCGTGTGGCCCGGCCGACGATCGGGTTGGCCTGCGTGCCCAGCGCATAGATCACCGTATCGCACGCAAACTCGACGAACTCGTCCAGCGGAACCGGCGGGCGCCGGCCGCGCGCGTCGGGCTCGCCGAGCGCCATCTTCTGCGCGCGCAACGCGCGCACGTCGCCGGCGGCGTCGAGCATCACCTCGACCGGCCCGTGCAGGAACGAGAACACCACGCCTTCTTCCTTCGCGTGACGCAACTCCTCCACCCGCGCCGGCGCCTCCGCCTCCGAGCGGCGGTACACGCAGCGCACCTGCGCGGCGCCTAAGCGGCGCGCGGTGCGCAGGCAGTCCATCGCCGTGT
>JADLEZ010000674.1 GCA_020845855.1 Burkholderiales bacterium | reverse complement strand
CGTGCGCCACCGAGATGAAGCGGATGCCCGCCAGCGGAAACATGTCGAGCGCGTCCATGTACGCAGAGCCCACGATGCCGAAGACGTCGGTCACGCCGTTGGCGACCAGCGTCTCGACGAAGGCCTCGGACGGGGTCATCTTGTGGCGGCCGGAAACCGCCGCGTTGATCGAGGTCGGCACATCGACGGGCTTGTTCATGGCAGTTCCTTTCTCGAAATCGCCGGACGCAAACGTCGATTGTTCCACAGCCGCACGGTCGTTTCAACAAATGCAATCGAAATATGGATTGATCGCTCTCATATTTCGATATAACGTGACGCACCATGGCATCCAAGCGAGATCGCGTCCCTCCCCTCCTTCGGGCCTTCGACCTCCTCGAGCGCATCGCGCGCACGCGCGGCTCGACCGCGCTGGCGGACCTCTCTGCCGCATCCGGACTGCCGAAACCCACCGCCTACCGGCTGCTGGCGATGCTCGAGGAGGCGGGGTTGGTGACCCGCGAGCCGGGCGACCGGCGGATCGCGGCGGGGCCGCGGCTCGTGCGCTTCGCCCTCGACGTGCAGATGTCGGAGGCGGTGCGCGCGCCGCGCCACGCGATCCTCAAGCGCCTCGCCGATCACCTCGGCGAGACGGTGAACCTCACCATGCTCGACGGCAGCGAGGTCGTCTACATCGACCGCGTCGAGACGCAATGGCCGTTGCGCATGACCTTGCAGCCGGGCTCGCACGTGCCGCTGCACTGCACCGCCAGCGGCAAGCTGCTGCTCGCGCTGCTGCCCGCGGCCAGGCGGCGGCGCATCGTCGACGAGCTCCCGTTGCAGCGCTTCACCGAACAGACGATCACCAACCGCCGGGCACTCGAGGCCGAGCTCGCGGCCATCCGCCGCGACAACCTGTCGACCGACAACGAGGAATATCTCGTCGGCCTCGTGTGCGTCGCGGTGCCGGTGGCCGCGCACGACGGGCGCAACGTGGCCTGCGTCGCGGTGCATGCGCCGGTGGCGCGCATGACGCTCGACCGCGCGCTCACCCACGTGCCGGCGCTGCGCAATGCGGCCGAGGCGCTCGGCGCGACGTTCGGCTCTGGCCAAGTTCGCGCGCTGGGGTGAAAAATCCGGACTACCCCCTTCCGTGTCATCCCGAGCGAAGCGAGGGATCCGTAGTTCGTACCAGCAGATCCCTCGGCGCATGCGCCTCGGGATGACACAGGGCGGATGATGTAGGGCTCGTCTCCCGGTCGCCCAACCGGCTTCTGCCGCGCAGATTAGCCGCCGCTCGTTGAAACTGTGTCATCCCGAGCGAAGCGAGGGATCCGACACGGCTTTGCATCCGTTCACGCGAGCTTCGACGAACTGCTCACCCGCCGGCCAGACCCGTCAGCCGCGCGCGTCCTCCGCGATCATGTCGCTCGCCTTCTCCGCGATCATCACGACCGGCGCGTTGGTGTTGCCCGACACGAGCGTGGGCATGATCGAGCAGTCGACGACGCGCAGGGACGGCACGCCGCGAACACGGAGCCGGTCGTCGACGACCGCCAGCGCATCGTTTCCCATCCTGCAGGTCCCTGACGGATGGAAGATCGTCGCGCCGTGCGCACGGGCGAACCCGAGAAGGTCGCTGTCGCTTTGCACGTCGGCCCCGGGCCGGTATTCGCCGGCGATGTACGGCGACAGCGCCCGTGTAGCGGCCAGCCTGCGCGCGAAGCGCAGCGACGCCACCGCGCAGGCCCGATCGTCGTCGGTCGACAGGTAATGCGGCTGCATCGACGGCGCCGCGAGCGGGTCGGCCGACGCGAGGCGCACGTACCCGCGCGAGCGGGGGCGGAGCTGGCACACGCTCATCGTGAATCCGGAGAACGGATGCGGCTTCGCGCCCGCGAGGTCGGCGGAGAGTGTAGCGAAATGGAACTGGATGTCCGGCGTCGCCGCCCCGGGCATCACGCGCGTGAAGAGGCCACCCTGGTTGATGCCGATCGCGAGCGGCCCCTTGCGCAGGAAGAGCCATTGCGCGCCGATCGCGGCCTTGCGCCACCAGGAGGCAAGGTCGTCGTTGGTCGTGATCGGCTTCGTGCATTTGTAGATGAGGCGCAACTGCAGGTGGTCCTGCAGGTTCTCGCCGACGCCGGGAAGGTCATGGAGGACCGGGATGCCGAAGCGCTGCAGCAGCGCCCCCGGGCCGATGCCCGAGAGCTGCAGGAGCTGCGGGCTTTGCAGCGCGCCGGCGGCAAGGATCACCTCGCGCCGGGCGTTCGCCCGCCGCGTCTGTCCGCCCTGCCGGAACTCGACACCGGTCGCACGCCCGCCTTCGATGGCGACGCGTGTGGCGTGCGCGTTGGTCTCCACCGCGAGGTTCGGCCGGCCGCGCGCGGGCTTCAAGTACGCGACCGCCGTGCTGCAGCGCCAGCCGCGGTCGGTGAAGAGCTGGTAGTAACCGGCGCCCTCCTGCACGCCGGCGTTGAAGTCCTCGCTGCGCGGCACGCCGAGCTCGCCCGCGCCAGCGATGATCGCCTCGATCAGCTCGTGCCTGGCGCCGATGTCCGAGCACTTGAGCGGTCCGTCGCCGCCGTGCGCGGGCGATGCGCCGCGTTGGTTGCCTTCGCTGCGCACGAAGTACGGCAGCACGTCGCGCCACCCCCAGCCGCGATTGCCCGCCGCCGCCCAGCGGTCGTAGTCTTCGGGCTGCCCGCGCACGTAGATGAGACCGTTGATCGACGAGCTGCCGCCGAGCCCGCGCCCGCGCGGCCAGTAGATCCGCCGGCCGTCCATGCCCGGATCGGG
>JADLEZ010000673.1 GCA_020845855.1 Burkholderiales bacterium | reverse complement strand
GCCCATCTGCGCGAGCAGGGCCGCGGTTTGCGTCACCGCCTGCGCGACTTCCGGATCGGTCGCAAGACCCATCAGGCCGAGAGTCGACCAACCGATCTTGAGCTTCGGCGGCTGTTCGCGGGCCAGCACCGCATACGATTGCGCGGGTCTCGGGATGACGAAGGGATCGCCCGGCTGCGGCGGCGAGAGGCAATCGAGCATCGCCGAGGCGTCGCGCACCGTCTTCGCCTGAACGAAGTTTTGCCCCAGGCCGAAACCGTTCTCGTCTTGCATCGGTCCGTACGAGATGCGTCCGCGCGACGGCTTGAGGCCCACGCCGCCGCAGTAGCTCGCGGGAATGCGGATCGATCCGGCGATATCCGTGCCGTGCGCGATCGGGACGATGCCGGCCATCACCGCCGCCATGGCCCCACCCGAAGAGCCGCCTGCCGAGTAGCCACGCCGCCACGGGTTCGAGGTGTTGCCGTACAGCGCGCCTTCGGTTGTGCCGGCCATGGAATACTCGGGCGCGGCGGAGCGGCCGAGGATGTTGACGCCGGACGCTTGCAGGAGCGCGAACAGGTGCGTATCGGCGCTCACCCGCATGTCCTTGCACAGCCGGCTGCCGAACTCGATCCTGCGTCCGGCCTCGTGTCCGTGAACGTCCTTGATGAGGAAGGGCACGCCGCGGAAGGGACCGTGGCCGAGCGCCGCTTCGTCGAGGTCCTCGATCCGGTCGGGGTAGGTTTCGACCACGGCGTTGAGAACGGGGTTGAGCCGTTCGATGGCGGCTGCGGCGCTCGCCGCCAGCTCCTTGGGCGAAACCTCCTTCTTCGCGACCAGCTCGGCGAGGCCCAGCGCGTCGTAGCGGGCGTATTCGGTCAGCGTCATGGTGGCGGACTCCTTCGATCCGGTTGTCGCTCTGGCTCTAAAGCGGCTACGCATCCTCTTCGTGCCAGGCGAGAAAGCGGCGGCGCCACCAGGCGAACGCCGCCATCAGGCCGTAGCCCAGAAAGCCGATGACGAACAGCCCCGCAAACACCTTCGCCGTGGTGGCGAACCGGTACCCCTCGATCACGTAGCCGCCCAGGCCTGCGCTGCCGGTCAGCATCTCGCACAGAATCACCACGATGAAGGCGATCGGCAGCGCGACCTGGAGGCCGGTTGTGATCTGCGGAAGCGCCGCGGGGACCAGCACGCGCATCAGCAGCGCCGGGCCGCGCGTGCCCAGGTTGCGCGCCGACCAGACGAGGTAGCGATCGACGCCGAGGGTAGCGAGATAGCTCGCGGTGACGATGGGAAATACGCACTCCAGCGTCGTCATGACGATCATGGCAAGATCGCCCAGGCCGAACCAGAGCATGAGAATGGGAAAGAAGGCGATCTTCGGTGCGGGAAACGCCAGCGAGATGAGCGGGTCGAAGAACCATCGCACCCAGGAAAGGCGCGCCATCGCGACGCCCAGCGGCACGCCGATCAGGATTGCCGCGAAGAAACTCACCGTGATTCGCCGCAGCGTGGTGAGCGTGCCGGCAAGGAGCGGCCCGCCGAGCAGATCGTGCGCGCCCTGGGCCGCAATCCCCGACAGCGAGGGTAGAAAGTAGGCGGGCACGAGATGCGAGCGCGCCACCCCTTCCCAGACGACGAGCACGAGGACGATGGAATAGCCGTTTGCCAGCGTCGCGCCGGCGCCGGCGAGCGCCTTCGCCGTCACGGCTCCCGCCACTGCAGGAGCGCGCGCATGCCCGCGAGGAACAACCGGTCGGCGAGAAACCCGAGCGCGCCCACCACCAGCGCGACAGCGAACAGGCCAGGATACTGCCCTCCCTCCCCCAGCATCATGATGAGGTGGCCGAGGCCGTCGCGGGCGACGAGCATTTCGGAGCTGACCACGAGCACGAAGGCGAGCGCAAGGGCTACGCGCATGCCTGCCAGAATATCCGGCAGCGCGGCCGGAATCATGATCCGGGTCACGAGGCGCAGGCCCGAGGTGCCGCAGTTGCGGGCACTCCAAAGTAGCATCCGGTCGATGCCCCGGACGCCGTTGTAGGTGCTCATCACCACCGGCAGCAGCGTGCCGAGGAACACCACGGCGATCTTCGAGAGGTCACCGATGCCCAGCCAGAGCATGAGCAGAGGAATCAGTGCCGACTTGGGGATGGGATAGGTCAGCGTCACCAGCGGCTGGAAGAATTGCTCGACCGGACGCAGCCTCGCCATGGCCACGCCCAATGCGATGCCCACGCCTGCGCTCAAGGCCAGCCCGGCCCCGGCCCGCCAGAGGGAATGCGCTGCATCGATGACGAGCTCACCGCCGCGCAGGAGGTCGACCGCGGCGTGAGCCACCGCCGACGGCGCGGGAACGAGCCCCGCTGCGAACAACCCGAAGCGCGTTGCCGCCTCCCAGGCCAAGGCCACGATGAGCACCGGCAGAAACGCCAGTGCTGCGCCCTGCAACCTCGCGGCGAGCTCAGGCATGGCGCGGTTGCTCGACTTCCTTGCGGATGTGCGCCCACAACTCGTCGACCAAGTCGCGGCGCTCGGCTTCGGCGACGCCGCGCGCATTCACGATGGTACGGATGCGCCCCGGCGCGGCTGTCATCACGATCACTCGATCGGCGAGGTAGACGGCCTCCTGGACGTCGTGGGTGACGAAGACAACGGTCTTGCGCGTGCGATCCCAGATCTCGAGCAACTCCTCCTGCATGATGCGTCGCGTCTGCGCGTCGAGCGCGCCGAACGGTTCGTCCATGAGCAGGATGTCGGGGTCCATGGCGAGCGTGCGCGCAAGCGCGACGCGCTGCTTCATGCCCCCGGACAAGCGGTTCGGATAGGCATCCTCGAATCCGCTGAGCTTGACCAGGTCGATGTAGACCTGCGCGCGTGCCACGCAGTCCGCCTTCGGCAAGCCCTGTTCCTCCAGCCCGTAGGTCACGTTACCCCGCACCGTGCGCCAGGGAAACAGCGCCTGATGCTGGAAGACCATGCCGCGGTCCGGCCCCGGGCCTGCCACCGGCTTGCCGTCGACGAGAAGCTCGCCGCGGGTCGCGCGCAGGAACCCGCCGAGAAGGTAGAGAAACGAGCTCGTCCCGCAGCCGCTCGGCCCGAGGAGCGCCACGAACTCCTTCGCGCCGATCTGCAGGTCCAATCCGTCCAGCGCCACCTGCAAGGCCGCGCGCGGAGGGCGATACTCCAGACGCACGCCGCGCGCGTCGATCTTCATCGAAGCCGGAACTTGGGACGCGCAGCCCTGGCTGAACGGCGTTACAGCTTCAGCCGCGCCTTCGCGGTTTCGATGAAGCTCAAATCGGCGTGCTTGCGCACATCGAACGTCTGCGTGATGAAACCGAACTCGTGCATCAGGCGGATGTCCTTTTGCAATGCATCGAGATCGGGCATGGCCATCGGGTCGCGGAAATAATCCTTGCCCTTGACGAAGGCCCAGCCCCTGAACGTGTCGACCGGCAGCTTGGTGTACGCGGCCGTAAGGCGGTAGGCCTCCTCCATGTTCTTCGAATCGAGGTACCAGCGCCACGCGATCAGGAAATCCTCCATGAAGTCCTGCATCGCGGCACGGTTCTTTTCGAGGAACTCGGTGCGCGCCACCGTCAGGACAAACTGGCTCTTGCCGATCGCGGCTTCGTTGTCGAAGAGCGCCCGGATGCCGCCCTTGGCGAGCGCGCGCTGCGCGAAAGGCGGGATCAGGATGGTCGCATCGACCTTCTTGTCGCGCAGGAACGGTTCCTGGTTGGCGAACCCCACCTCGACCAGCGAGAAATCGCGGTCGGCCGCGAAGCCGCAGGTCTTCTTCAGCATGGCGCGCAGCGCCAGATCGAGCGCGGTGCCCTTGGCCGGAACGGCGATCGATTTGCCCTTGAGGTCACAAGGCTTGCGTACCGGCGAATCTTCGAGCACGAACCAGGTGCCGCTGAACCAGCCTGCCACGCCTTCCTGGACTTCGTCTGCGATCACCTTGATGTCGAGCTTCGCGTTCAGTATCGCCGAGGCGAAAGCGAGATTGCCCAGGGCCGCGACATCGATCTCCTTCGCCGCGAGGGCTGGCACCATCAGCGCCGAGCCACGAAAGCTGATCACCTCCAGGACGTAGGATTTGCCGTAGTGGCGCAGGATGCCGGTGTTGGCGAACAGGATCGCCGAGATGTCGCTCGGCGCCGCCGCCCCGAGCACACCCCATCGGATCTTCACCGGCTCAGCCTGCGCCGCGCGCAACGGCGCGACGAGCGCAAATGCAGCGAGAACGACCAACGACGCGGTGAAGCGCCGCAACGCTAGGGTCATGGTCCGCCTGAGTCTGTTGTCCATCGTCGTGCCCCCTGGTAGGTGACTGCCTTGTCCCGGCGTGGCGGGCTCTGCTTGCCCAGCTTGCTCAGCAGCCGCTGCGCGGTGTGCTCGCAGTGCAGCCGGCACGCCGCGGCGCACGCGCGGGCATCGCCGCGCCGGAACGCCTCGAAAATCTTGCGGTGATCCTTCTCCGCCTCATCGAAATCCCCGGTGAAACTCACTTCCAGCCGGATGTACGGCTCGACCGTATCGCGAAGCTGCGAGGCGATCCGGCACAGATGCCGGCGCCCGCTGGTCGCGAACAGGCGTGCATGGAACTCGCGGTTCAACTCGAACCAGCGCCGCTTCGCACTTTCGCCTTCGCCCAGGCGCTCCATCGCCAGCAGCACCGCGTCGACTTCCTCTATGTCGGCGGGCTGGCGCGCGCTCGCGGAGAGCGCTCCCGCGCGCTCCTCGATCAACATCCGCAGTTCGAAAACCTCGCGAATCTCCTCCGGGTTCAGCGAGATCACTTCGTAGCCGCGGCGCGGCCGCAGTATCAGCAAGCCGTCGGCTGCCAGGCGGTTCATCGCTTCCCGGATCGGAACCCGGCTTACCGAATATCGAGTCGCGAGCTCCTCCTGCCGCAGCACCTGTCCCGGAGCGTAGGCGCCGGACACGACCGCCTGGAGCAGGTCCTGGTAGATCGCGCCGGTGAGCGTGGGCGGCGGCGGCTTCCAGATCGGCAGCGCAGGTCGCGGAGGAGCTTTCGGGTTCGACTTCATGCGCTGCCGGTTTGCCTGTATATTGTATCTTGGAGATTGTACGCGAAAAGGACAAAACCATGGCAACCGCCGTCAGCATCATCAACCCGCCTTCGCTGGGCCAGCCTCTCGGGCAGTATTCGCAGATCGCCCGGGTCAAGGCCGGCGAATTGCTGTTCATCGCAGGCCAACTCGCCACGGATGCCAGCGGCGCGATCGTCGGCGCCAACGACTTCGACCGGCAATGCCGTCAGATTTTCGCGAACATCCAAGCGGCGCTCGAGTCGCAGGGCGCAGGCTGGAGCAACGTGGTCCAGTTCACCACCTACCTCGTCCACTCGCAGGACATCCCGAAGTTCATGGAATTTCGCCTGCGGGAGTTTCCCGCGATGTTCGGCAACGGCGCCTATCCTCCGAACACACTGGTCATGATCGATCGGCTGGTTGCGGAGCCTTTCCTCGTTGAGGTACAGACCATCGCCGCGATCTAGCCCATTGCGTTGCCGGGCTCGCGTGCGGGTCGGGCGCACCAGGGTGTGGGGAAGGCGCGATTGGGGCGGGGCTGGACGCGTTTGAGCGGCGTCGGCGGGCGGCAGTCGGTGTGAGATCGCCCGAGTGGGGTCCCCACGGGCCTTGCGGGTCATGGGTTACTTGGCGATGCGTTGATCGAACTCGTACGCCGGAGCGGGCTGGGACTGGGGGTCGAGTTGGCCGTGCGCGGCCTCGGACATGTTGCGCGCGCCACGCTCACCGAACGCTCAAGGTCGAGACCTCGAGTCTGAGCCACACATCCGGCGCGTCGCCGGACACCCCGTGGAGTGTTGTGTCGGAACTCGCCGACACGTCGCTACTAGGAAAGGGTTCGATGCGATTCGCGACTGCGATCCGCGTGCGGCCGATGGTTTGCTCGAAATGCGCCGCGTTGCCGATGAAAACGTCGGCGACGCCACCCGCAAGGCGATTCCCGCAGGGCGTGGGCACGGCGTCGGTTCGGGCCAGGACGACACTCTCGCCGTCGCAGAATTGGCTGATCGCGGCGATCTCCGGCGCCAGGGCGTTGCACGCATCGAGTGGCAGGACCCAGCTCAGGAAACTCTTCGCGATGTCGCGTGCAAAGGGGCGGATTCGAGAATCCGCAATGAATCCTCTGTCGATGCCGAGGCACGCAGTACAAACGTTTCCGTCACCGGAAACGCCGACCGTCAGGTCGACTAGCTCACCAAAGGTCGAACCCGACGGTCGAAATCGATGCCGCACTTGACCTTCGCCTTTCTGCGCATCGCGATGGATCGTCGTGCCTTCACTCACTTCAATCAGATGGAACCAGCGGAAAAATTCGCTTGCTCGGGCTTGCTCGAGCGACGCGCCCAAGGCTGTTCGTTCTGCCGCGCTGCCAATTGCCGAGTTTGCGGTTGCTGGTGTGGCTCGAAAATAGCGTAGTAAGTCGATCATCACGCATCAGCGAACGCGATACGCCGGTCCGAAATCCGGCGTCGCTGCCGGCACCGCCGCGCCGTCAGTTGCGATACGGGTTCGGCGTATTCGGGGGATGATATTCGCTCTTCCAGATGGCCTCGGCTCGCTCG
>JADLEZ010000672.1 GCA_020845855.1 Burkholderiales bacterium | reverse complement strand
CGGCCACCACCAGCGGCCGCGCGGCGAGCCAGGCGATCAACTCGTCGCGGTCGGGTGCGGCGAGCACGTCGTCGATCGTGTCGCCGCGGTGCGGCTTGCGATGACCCGCGGCCACGGTCAGCAGGTGGAAGTCGTGATTGCCCAGCACGGTGACGGCGCAATCGCCCAGCGCGATCACCTCACGCAGCACGCCGAGCGAATCCGGCCCGCGGTTGACGAGGTCGCCGACCAGCCACAGGCGGTCGGACGCCGGCGAGAAGCCGATCAGTTCGAGCATCTCGCAGAACTCGGTGTGGCAACCCTGGATGTCGCCGATGGCGTAGTGGGGCATGACTCGCGTGCGGACGGCGCGCGTACCGCCGCGCTCGCGAGCGATTCTAGAGGAACGCTGGGAGTGGTCCCCGCGACCCGCGCGGTCCGAAGCCGGTCAGGGATCGAGCAGCGTCTTGCCCGGGCTCTTGGGCGGCGGGTCGGATTTCGGGTGGGGGTGATACTGACCGGCGGCCGCCTGCTTGCTGTGGGCGGACAGCAACAGCACCACCGCAGGGGCGGCCAAGACCGCCCCGCCCGAGTGCTTGACGAACCGCCGCCGTGCTTCGTTGCTCGTCTCCGCCGTTTCCGGCGACTCGGATTCGGGTCTGTCGTTCATGAAAGCTCCCCTCTCGTTCCCAGTACCGCTATCTGGACGCGATGGTCAAAAGTGTAGGTAGCACGTTCCGCGCCACCCGAGACGCTATCGGCATTCTGCGCCAAGTCGTTGATATGTGGGGAGTCCGCAGACGAACGGTCAGGACTTCGGGCAAGCATCCTTGGTCAGTGTAAGCGCCACCGACGGTCCCGGATGTTTGGGCGGGACCACCGCGCGAATCTTTCCCACCGCCTGCGTCGCCGACCCGAACCTCAGGTGATAGCAGGGCGTGCGCACGATCCAGCGCACCAGCGCGGCGACCTTGACGGCATCGAGCGCACGCACGACGACGCACTCGTCGAGAAGCCGCTTCAGCGCTGCCGCTTTCGGGACTGCGGCAAGTCTTGCCGGACGCCGCGGCGAGTACTCGGGAAAGACGAGGGCGGCGACCGGGCGCGGCGCGGCGTCGGTGGACAGCGATTGCGGGGGCGGCGGAAGGTACGCGACGCGCTTGCCGTCGCCGCGAAGGTGCAGCGGCAACTGCGGCAATTGAGGATAGGCACCCGCGAGCGGTCCGATGCCGGATTCCTTGACACAGATGGCAAGCGGCGCGGGAATGACCGAAAGCGTGTCCTGGGTGAGCAGCGCGATCTCGTCGGACAGGAACTCGTAGCCCTCGCGCGCCAACAAGGCCGTGAGCGTCGACTTGCCGCTGCCGGGCGAGCCGGGAAGGAGCACGCAGCCGGCAGCGCCGCCGACAACGCCGGCGTGAATGTCGAGGAAGAAGCTGCAGCGGTTGACCGCGGTGGTCCATACCAGCGACTTCACGATCGGCGCGACGCCGGCGGCCGTGGCGGACGCACCGAAGGACTTGCGGTCGCGGTAGATCACTTCCCGGTCGGGCGTGGTCACGCAGTCGACCACCACGTCTGCCGCGCCGCGGTCCGCGCACGCGAGGTGGGCGAGCACGGGGTGCACGCAAGCCTTGTGCGCCGCGGTTGGATAGCGAACCTCGAACGTCGAGCCCAGGAAGCGATAACGGCGCGTCTCGGCCGGCCGCGACGCCCGCCAGGGAACGTCGACCGTGTCCGCCGCCGCGGGCTGGCGGGGTGAACCCGAGCGCACGTCGCGCAACTGCGCCATCGCCGCGGCGACGAACCGCGCCGCACGGGCGGGGGCGATTCCCCCCAAGCGCGCGACCTCGGCTCCCGCGCCCGCCTCGTCGTATCCCTCCTCGATCAGACGGAAGATAAGCGTGGCCGTCGCGTTGAGGAGGTGCAGCTCCTGGGTCGCCTCGCAGAAGAGCACGCCCTCGTCGTCGAGGCGGAAGAGGTGGGTGCCCGGAAAGACCGGTGCGCGAGCGCTCACGGCAAAGCGGCCTCCTGCCGTCGAGAGTTCCTTTTGGCCAAATGCCATGCGGGCCGCAGGATGTAGTCGTGCACGAGCTTGATTGCGACGTAACCCCCGGTCAGCGGCCGGGGCAGGGTCACCATGCGATAGTGGTTCACCCCCGGTGTCGTCAGCACCCGCAGCACGTAACGGGCGCGGTCGGCGAAGCGTTCCCGCGCGCGCAGGTGGTAGCGCGACAGGTTGTTGACGGAGCCGACGCCGTGCGCGCTGTCGAACAGGTGCGCGCAGCTACGCAGGACGAGTCGCGCACACTCGCGATCGCGCGCGATCGCGGCTTGAACCTCGCCTGGCAGCTTCGACGCGAACAGGTCCTGGGCCAGAGCGAGTCCCAGCAACAGCATGCGCAGCACGCCCGACGTCCGCGCTTGCCCGAGGAGCGCGTCCCAATCGACGGTGGTGTGGCGATGCACGAGGGCGGCGACGTCGGCGACCCACAGGAGCCGCCACCACTTCTCCTTGCTGCCGTGCAGGCACGCGGCGAGCAACGTGTCGGTAAGCGAGAGCGAGGGCACGAGGCGGCCGTCGAATGCCACGGGCGCCGCGCGCTGCCACAGCGCGTCCATGTCGAGGTCCACCGCGAGCGCCCTGGGGGCGAAGATGAAGTGAGGCTCGACCGGCGTGCGTTCCGCGGCGTGCAGGATCGCTTGTCCGTAGGTGTCGAAATAAAGCTCCATGACCGCGGGCGGCAGCGTCTCGCCGCACGCGTATCCGAGCGGGGCGAGCGCGTCGATGCAGCGGCGCATGTCAGCGCGATGAACGAGCACGTCGAGGTCGCGGCTGGGACGGATCGTCG
>JADLEZ010000671.1 GCA_020845855.1 Burkholderiales bacterium | reverse complement strand
CGATGTTGTCGAAGCCGGGACCGGCTTTCGCCTCGCCCAGGTCACGCGTTTCGACCTTGAACGGGTCGCGACGCACGGCCTGCTTGCGCGTGGCGAGCCCCCGCCGCAGCGTCTCGTTGACCACCTCCCGAAACGGCCGGCCCGCGCGCGCCGACTCCGCCTTCAGCTTCGCGGCAACGTCGTCATCCAGGGTGAGTGTCGTTCGCACACCATGATGTTAATTCATAGGCATCATGATGTCAATTGACACCATCAGCGAACTGCTAACGCCCGGACACGGCTTCCACCTGCGCGACGAGCCGCGCCACACCCGGATCGTCGGGCTCGACTTCACGCAGGCGCTTCACGTACCCCCGCGCGGCCTCCCGGTCGCCGGCCTGCAACGCGTACAGCACGAGCGTCGACAGCAGCTCGCGATCGTAGGGACTGCGCGCGAGCGCGGCGGCGAGCACGTCGCGCGCCTTCTTCGGCTGGCCGAGATCGTGGAGGGCGACGGCGTAGACATACGCGTAGCGCGCGTTGGCGGGCTCGAGCCGCGACGCCGCTGCAAGCGCGTCGAGCGCCTGCGCGCCCTGCTTCTGGCGCACGAGGGACAGGCCGAGCGCATGATGCAGCGCCGCCGCCTTCGGCTCGCGGGCGAGCCCGCGCCGCAGGGCTGCCTGCGCCGCGGCTTCGTCGCCCGCGTCGCGCAGCAAATCGGCGAGGTTCGCGTAGGCCGGCACGAACGTGGGATCGAGCGCGATCGCCTTCTCGTACTCCGCGACAGCGCGCGCGCGATCGCCGCGCGCCGCGTACAGCGCGCCCAGGCCCAGCCGGCTTTCCGGCCGGTCGGCGTTGTAGGTGAGGGTCGCGACGTACTCGTCCATCGCCTTCGCCAGCGCCGCCCGGTGCTCCTGCGGCACGCGCGTTTCCGTGGGCCCGGCCAGCGCCCGCGCGGTCGCGACGCGCACGGCGCGCACCGGATCGGCCGCCATGCGCGGCAGGTAACGCAGCCGCACCTCGGCCGGCGCGGCGGCGAGCGCCTCGACGGCCGCCATGCGCACCACCGGATCGGGATCGTTCAACGCGCGCGCGAACGTGTCGAGGGTCACCGGCGTGAGCCATGCCCCGAGCCGCGCCAGCGCGCTCGCCCGCACCAGTGCCGGCTGCGCCTTGTCCGCGGCAAGCGTCATGAGCGCGCCGCGGCCGCCGGGCGCGCCGGCGGTGCCGCGCTGCATCGCGTCGGCGAAATTCTGGAAGCCGCCGGGCTTCGCGTTAGTCCATTTCGCGATCGCGGCCGCCGCCCACGCGGCGTCCTGCTTCGTGTGACAGTTGTTGCACGCGTTCGGCGTGCCGAGCCGCGCGCTGACATCGGGCCGCGGGATGCGCAACGAGTGGTCGTGCCGCGGATCGACGACCATGTAGGTGGTCGCCGGCATATGACAGGAGGCGCAAGCCATGCCCGCCTGGTGATGCGTGTGCGCGGGTGCGTCGTACTTCGCAGCCGCGTGACACTGCCCGCACACCGCGTTACCGGGCGCGCGCAGCTCGAGCGAATGCGGGTCGTGGCAATCCGAGCAGGTGACGCCGGCGGCGTACATGCGGCTTTGCAGGAAGGAGCCCCAGTTGTACACCTCGTCGCGCATCTGGCCGTCGATCCAGTACAGGCCGTCTTCGAGCAGCGCGGGCCGATGGGTGTCGAGCAGCGGCTTGCCGGGCACGTAGTCGTCGGCAAGACGCGCCGCGCGGGCGTGGCAGCGAGCACAGATTTCGATCTCGCGCGCCGACGTCCGCGGCGCGCTGCGCCGCGGCTTGCCGGTGGCCGGATCGACGGTCCACGTCACCCCCTTGCGCTCGTCGAGCGCCAGCGCAAGTCCGTTGTTCCCGGTGCGCGTGCCCGTCTTCGCCCACGCAACGTGCGCCGATCCCGGGCCGTGGCACGCCTCGCAGGACACGTCGATCTCCGACCACGTCGTGCGGTACGTGCCGGTCTGCGCGTCGTAGCCCTTGCGCAGGTTGGTCGAATGGCACTCGCTGCACATGAAGTTCCAGTTCTGGCCGATGCCGGTCCAGTGCAGCGGGTCGCCCGCCTTGATGCCTTGCTTCGGGTACAGGTGGAACCAGCGCTGGCCGCCGGCGGCCTTCGGCCGCGAGTCCCAGGCGATCGACAGCGCCTGCAGCCGCCCGCCGGGCAGCTCGATCAGGTACTGCTGCAGCGGGGTGACGCCGAAGGTGTACTTGATCGGGAAGTCGGCGAGCTTGCCGTCGGGTCCGTCGGTGTTGACGTAATACTTGCCGTCGCGCTTGAAGAACGTCGACGTGATCCCGGCGTACGCGAATTTCGCGTTCGCGAAATTCCCGAGCACCGTGCGCGCGTCGGCCTCCTGCATCGCGAGGTCGTGGTGCGAGCCGCGCCACGCCTCGTACGCCTTGGCGTGGCACTCCCCACAGACCTTGCCACCGACGTAGTCGGCCGCGCCGGCGCAGAAGGCCTTCGCGAGCAGCAGGGCAGCGACGAACGTACGCATAGTGCCTTGATGCTACGCCACCGGATCCCTTTACGTACGCCCGCCCCCTTCGAGTTCGCCGGTTACCAGATGCGCTTCACGCCGTACTTGCGGAAGACAGGGTCCGCGGTGACGACCGCCAGTCCTTCCTCGAGCGCCTGCGCAATCAGCAGCCGGTCGAAGGGATCGCCGTGGTGCGGGGGGAGCGCTTCGACGCGCCCGACGTGCCCCATCCGGATGTCCAGCATCCGGAAGCCGTTGGCGGCGACATGATCCACGACGTAGCGCTTCACCGGGAGGACGAGTTTCAGCTTGCCCAGACCGGCCTTGATCGCGAGCTCCCAGGCAGTGGCCATGCTGATCCAGCACTCGTTTTCCCGGTCGGCGAGTGCCGCGCGAGCTTTGGCCGGCAGGGTACGGTTGCCTTCCACCCACCACAGAAACACATGGGTGTCGACCAGAACGCGCATCAGACATAACCCTCGAAGCCTTCCGGAGTGTCGTCGAAGTCCGGCGCCACGAAGAGAATCTGCCCCTTGCCGGAGCCCGGCCGGCGCGGCTGCTTCGGCTCGTCCAATGGCACCAGCTTGAGCACCGGCTTGTTGTCCTTGGCAATGATGACTTCCTCTCCAAGCATCGCTTTCTGCACCAGCTCGGAGAAATGGG
>JADLEZ010000670.1 GCA_020845855.1 Burkholderiales bacterium | reverse complement strand
CGCGCGGCGAAGCCCTTCTTGATGGCGTCCTGGTGCGAGCCCGAGAACGCGGTGAACACCAGGTCGCCCACGTACGGATGGCGCGGGTGGATGGGCAGCTGGTTGCACTCCTCGGCGCAGCGCGCGACGGCGTTGATGTCCGAGAAGTCGAGCCCGGGATGCACGCCCTGCGTGTACAGGTTCAGGGCCAGCGTGACGATGTCGACGTTGCCGGTGCGCTCGCCGTTGCCGAACAGCGTGCCCTCCACGCGGTCCGCGCCCGCCATCACGGCGAGCTCGGCGGCCGCCACCGCCGTGCCGCGATCGTTGTGGGGATGCACGCTGACGATCACCGCATCGCGGTTCGCGAGGCGCCGGCAGCACCATTCGATCTGGTCGGCATAGACATTCGGCGTCGCCATCTCGACGGTCGCCGGCAGGTTCAGGATGACCTTGTTCTGCGGCGTCGGCCGCCAGACCTCGTTCACGGCGTTGCAGACCTCGACCGCGAAATCGAGCTCGGTGCCCGTGAAGCTCTCCGGGCTGTACTGCAGCACCCACTCGGTGCCCGGATGCGCGTCGATGCCGCGCTTGACGGCCTCGGCGCCGCGCACGGCGATGTCGACGATGCCCTTGCGGTCGAGACCGAACACCACGCGGCGCTGCACGGTCGACGTGGAATTGTAGAGGTGCACGATGGCCCGCCGCGCGCCCCGCAGCGCGAGGAAGGTACGCGCGATGATCTCGTCGCGCGCCTGGGTCAGCACCTGGATGGTGACGTCGTCCGGGATCAGGCGCCGGTCGATCAGCTCGCGCAGGAAGTCGAAATCGGTCTGCGAGGCCGCAGGGAAGCCGACCTCGATCTCCTTGAAACCGATGCGCACGAGTTCCTCGAACATGCGCAGCTTGCGGCCCGGGTCCATGGGCTCGATGAGCGCCTGGTTGCCATCGCGCAGATCGACGCTGCACCAGGTGGGTGGCTTGCTGATGGCGCGGGACGGCCAGGTACGGTCGGGCAGGTCGACCGCACGGGCCGGGTGATACTTGGTCGAGGGATTGCGCAACATGGTTCTTCGCTCGCGGCAGAATGCTGGAAGCCCCCTCTCGGGCGGCTCTCTCTGGGTTCCGGTCTTGTAGGCGCCGACCGGTGGCGCGTGTGTTTATTGCGCCGGGCGGCGCAGGAGCGCGAGAGCGAGCAGGCCGCAGCGGCGGCGGCTCGACGGGACGGAGCTGTTGGACAGCGCGCGGTTCATGGGGCCGAAGCTAACATCGGGCCGCGCGGGCTGGCAAGCCCCGCTCCGTGATCCCCTCTCCATGATCCTGCCCCCGTCGCGCGGCGCACCCGCTCCCGGCCAGCGGCTCCGCCGCGGCCGCCCGGGCCGAAGGACGACCGGCCGCGCGGACGGCGTGGCGGCAGGGACTCAGAAGCCGGCGCGCAGGAACAGCAGGGGGCCGTCGAAAGCCAGGTCCAGACGCCCGGTGTCGCCTGTTCTGTGCGACTCGACGGCGAGGTCGAAGCGGCTGTAGCCGGCGCCCACCAGCACGTTGCGGTGCAGCCGGTACAGGAGGTTCACATCCCAGGTCGCGAGCGAGCCGCGCACCTGGTCGATGCCGAGTTCGAAATACCGCACGCGCGCCTCGCCATACCACCGGCCGCCGAAGCGGAAAGCGCCCTCCAGGCTCAACACGGGCGCATAGCCGGACTCGTCGTCGCGCTCCTCGCGCAGCCGGGCCGGCACGGCGGCGCGGATCTCGTAGTCGGCGAGGTTGATCCCGACGCCGGCGGCGAGTTCCACACGCGGGCTCCGCCAGAACGAGTACGAGTAGTCCAGCGCGAGCAGCGACAGGTCGAGATTCGAAGAGACGACTTCGCCGGCGAGGAAATCCTCGTCGCCGAACGCGACATCGCGCGTGAGCGTCGCACTGCCACCGCGCTCGAGCTTCAGGAAGTGGTGCGTGAGGCGCACGCGATGCCGCGGCCGTGGCCGCAGCGTGGCCTCGCCGCGCCCGAGCCACTCGTGCTTCGACAGGCCGAGGTCGGTCTCACCGTCGAGATCGGTGCCACGCGTGCCATCCGTGGCATCGAGCCGGATCTTCGTCGAAGCGCCGCCATACGCGAACGAACCCGACAGGGTGAGCCGGTTGTCGAACACCGGGTCGTCGCCGGCCTGCGGCGCTTCGGCAATCGCGGCAAAGGACATGAGGGCCAGTACCAGGACATGACGCTTCAAGGTGGCGACTCCGGCTGACGGACCGCCGGCATGATGACTGCACGGCAGCGTCCGCGCGACCCGGCAACAGTCGCCAGTGAACGACGGCGAACGGGGTGGGGATATTCGCCATTTCCGGAGATGACGGCGGCAGACACGCCGGCACGCCAGCCGTCGGCGCAATGCGGCACCACAGGTCAGTCGCGCGGGCGCGCAGGCGGGTCGCCGAGTCGAGCGTAAAGATCTGGCGCGAGACGAGGCGAGCCCGCCGTTGCAGCCCGCGCGACCTGCCGCCCCGCAGGCAGCGCGATCTGGCGGTTGCAGCACTCACCGTCAACCACCCGTTCCCGAAATCGTGAATGTCCCGTTCGCTTCAGCGCCGTCCGCCATCACGGCCACGCCCGCCGCCACGGCCATGGTCGCGGTCGCGGTCGCGGTCGCGGTCATCGTACATACGGTCACGGACCGCCTGCCGGCGCT
>JADLEZ010000669.1 GCA_020845855.1 Burkholderiales bacterium | reverse complement strand
GTCGCGGGCCTGGCGAGCGAGGATCGCACGGGCGTCGCTCTCTAGCCGATCGCCCTCGCGACCGCGCGTCGCCGCGCCTCGCGCGAGGCGATCGACCGCAGCGGCGAGAATGTCATGCTCATTGGCCGCAGCGAGGGATTGCTTCTCGGCAACACCACGATCGACACGACGGTCGAGCGGCTGACCGCCTATGCCGCGGCCGGTGCCGATTGCGTGTATGCGCCCGGCATCCGTGCGCTCACCGATATCAGCGCGCTCGTCGCGGCGGTGGCGCCGACACCCGTCAACGTGCTGCTGATGGACCCGACAATGAAGGTACCCGAACTCGCCGCGGCGGGCGTGCGACGCGTCAGTGTCGGCGGCCATTTCGCCAAGGCGGCGTGGGCGGCTTACGAGAAGTCGGCGCGCAGCGTGATCGAACAGGGCCATCTGCCCTGAGCGCGCGTGCGGCGCGGCCTTAAGCAAAGCTGACGCGACCTTCAGAATTCCGGAACTCAAAGGCAGGGTCGCCCCGCCATCATGTGCCCCATGGACGGTCCGGCACCGGACCCAAGGAGGGCAACATGATCATCAATCTCTGGCGGATCTGGGACATCTGGTTCGAGGCGATGGCGCGTTCGCAGGACTTCTCGGCGCCGTGGCGCACTGACGGAGCGACGCGCACCAGTGCGCGGGCGGTCACGCCCGCGCGTCGCGAGGTGGGGCGGTACGAGAGCCTGTGCACATCGAAGTGAACGGTAGCTTGCGCGCGTCGGCGTCAAACGGGCTCTTCACATGAAATCTCCTCGTATGCTTGTGTGCATGACGCCTTTGTGACAACGCCGCACGCGCACTACAATCCCTGCATGAAAACCCCGGCTTTGCTGCTGCTCGCCCTCGGTGGATGCGCCTCGCTGTCCTCCGCCGCGGCTCCCTCCACTCCCGACGCCGCGCAGCTCGCCGCGATGTCAGCTCGCTTCGCGCCGGTCGAAATCCGCGTCGACCTCTCCGCGCTACCGGAGAGCGAACGCGCGGCGCTCGGCTACCTGGTCGAAGCCGCGCGCATCGTCGATGGGCTCTTCCTGCGCCAGCGTTCGCCCGCGGCACCAGCGCAGCTGCTCGCGCTTGCCGGCGATGACAGCGCGCTCGGGCGCGTGCGCCTCGCCTACTTCGTGCTGAACAAGGGCCCATGGTCCGAGCTCGACCACGATCGGCCCTTCATTCCGGGCGCAGCGGTCAAGCCCGATGGCGGCAACTTCTACCCGCTCGATGCGACGCGCGAGGAGATCGACGCGTGGATGCGCACGCTCACGGGTGACGCTCATGCCGCCGCGACCAGCTTCTTCACCACCATCCGACGCACGCCCGGTGGCAAGCTGACGGCAGTGCCGTATTCAATGGAGTACCAGGGCCAGCTCGGTGAGCTTTCGCGCCTGCTGCGCAAAGCAGCGGCGGCCACGAAACAGCCGACGCTCAAGGCGTATCTCGAGAAGCGCGCGGCAGCGTTCCTCTCGAACGACTACTACGCGAGCGACATCGCATGGATGGAGCTCGACGCCTCGATCGAGCCAACCATCGGCCCGTACGAGGTCTACGAGGATGAGTGGTTCAATTTCAAGGCGGCGTTCGAGGCGTTCATCGCGGTGAACGACCCCGAGGAGACCGCGCAGCTCGCGCGCTTCGGCAAGGAACTGCAGGGTCTCGAGAATCATCTGCCGATCGACCCGAAGTACCGGCGCCCGAAACTCGGTGGTCTCGCGCCGATCCGCGTCGTCAATGTCGTCGTCTCGGCGGGCGACGGCAACCACGGCATCCAGACCGCCGCGTTCAACCTGCCAAACGACGAGCGGGTGGTCGCCGAGAAGGGCTCGAAGCGCGTGATGCTGAAGAACTTCCAGCAGGCGAAGTTCGAGAAAGTGCTGCAGCCGATCGCGGCGATCGCGCTCACGCCGGAGGATCGATCGCTCGTCGCGTTCGAGCCGTTCTTCACGCACATCCTGATGCACGAACTGATGCACGGCCTCGGCCCGCAGACCATCACCGTGAACGGCCGCGCCACCACCGTGCGTCAGGAGATGAAGGAGCTGAATGGCACGCTCGAGGAGGCGAAGGCCGACATCTCGGGCCTCTGGGCGCTGCAGCAACTGATGGACAAGGGCGTCATCGACAAGCGTGAGGAGCGCAGCATGTACGTGACCTTCCTCGCCTCGTCCTTCCGCACGCTGCGCTTTGGCCTCAACGAATCGCACGCGAAGGGTATGGCGCTGCAGGTCAACTATCTGCTCGATCACGGCGCGATCCGCATTGCCGCCGACGGCCGCTTCTCGCTCGATCTGCCGAAAACGAAGAAGGCCGTCGCGGGCCTGACGCACGACATCATGACGCTGCAGGCACACGGAGATTACGCGGGCGTCAAGGCGCTGCTCGACAAGATGGTCGTGATCCGCCCCGAAGTGCAGCGCGTGCTTGATCAGCTTTCGGGCGTGCCGATCGACATCGCACCGCGATTCGTGACCGCCGGCGAGCTGTTGCAAGCCGCGCGTTGAAACCGCTCTTCCAGACTCTCGGGGTCCTGCTCGCGATCTACGTGATCTACGCGATCGCGAGCGGGCGCGTGTACACGAAGGATCGCTGGAAGGGCGCGACCCTCGAGCGCGACGCGCAGCCCGGCCAATACTGGACGGTGATCGTGATCTACGCGGGGCTCAGCCTCGCGCTCTACTTCGTCTTCTGACGCCGTCACTCAAGGCAGCAGCTCGCGCACGGTCTCGGCCGGGCGGCAGAGCCGCGTGCCTTTTTGCGTTACGACGAAGGGCCGGTTCACCAGGATCGGGTGCGCCATCATCG
>JADLEZ010000668.1 GCA_020845855.1 Burkholderiales bacterium | reverse complement strand
CATTGATGGGGGTGGCGTGGCAGCCGCCCCAGTGGCCCCACGGCATCGCGCCGAGGTCGAGCGCCATGCGCAGGCCGTCGCCGTAGTTGAAGTTCGAGCCGCGCACCTTGGCGTGGCCCCACTCCTGCCCGAGGTAGTGCGTGCGCCAGGCGGGGTTGGTCTCGAAGCCGCCGCAGGCGAGGATGACCGCTTTCGCCTTGAGCGTCTCGACGCCTTTCTCGCCGCGCACGACCACGCCGTCGACCCGCCCCGAGGTGTTCTGGGTGAGCTCGAGCACGTGTGCCCGGTAGCGAACCTCGATGCCGCGCTTCTCCGCCGTCTCGAACCAGGTCTTGGACAGGCCCACGCCTTCGTGCACCGTGCGCACGATCGCGCCGCGCGGCCACTTGATCTTGTCGCCGACGCGGATGCCCATCACCGACTTGGCGAGCTCGAATTCCATCTTGCCCACGTCCTGCAGCCAGCAGGTCGTGCCGTACGACTCGTCGATCAGGATCTTCGACAGCTCCGGGTCGGACCGGCCGTTGGTGACCTTCATCAGGTCTTCGGTGAAGGCTTCCTTCGGGTAGACCGGCACGCCGGCGTGGAAACCCGGATACTCGTCCTCGGCCGTGGGCACGAAGCGGTCGAGCTCCTCGACCTCGTTGAACACGAAGCGGAAGATCGCGCCGCTGAAGTGGGTGTTGCCGCCGCGCTGCTCCTTGGAGGCCTTCTCCAGAACGACGACGCGCTTCGCGCCGTTCTCGTGTGCCGAAACGGCCGCTGCAAAGGCCGCGTTGCCTGCGCCGACGACGATGACGTCGTAGTCCATGGGTCGTTTGCTCCTCTCTCTGGTGGGAATCGCAGGGCGGATGCTACCGGGCTTCCGCCATGTGATAAAAGAATAAAATCGCATCATTCGATGCTTGTTCGATATGCTCCGGTCCCGATGACGCTGCGTCAGCTCCGCTACCTGCGCGAGATCGCCCGCCAGGCGCTCAACATCTCGGCGGCGGCGGCCGCGCTGCATACCTCGCAGCCCGGCGTGAGCCGGCAGATCCAGTTGCTCGAGCGCGAGCTCGGGCTCGAGCTGCTGGTGCGCAGACGCAACCGCGTCCACGCAATGACGCCCGCCGGGCACGCCATCCTCGAGGTCGCCCAGCGTCTGCTCAACGAGGCCGACAACATCCGTCTGGTCGCGGAGGACCTGCGGGCCGAAGGCAAGGGGCGCCTCGCGCTCGCGACGAGTCACCTCCATGCGCGCTACACGCTGCCTGCGCCGCTCAAGGCGTTCTCGCTGCGCTATCCGGACGTACGTCTGCACGTCTTGCAGGCGGACGCGGACGACATCCCGGCGCTCATCCTGAGCGGCGAGGCCGACATCGGCATGAGCACCGAGCTCACCAGCGATCGTCCCGGGCTCGCCCTGCTGCCGAGCGTGACGCTGCGCCGCAGCCTCATCGTACCGGGAGATCATCCGCTCGCGAGCCGGCGCCGGGTCACGCTGGAAGACATCGCCCGCTATCCGCTGGTCGGCTACCACCAGCGCTCGCGCGGCGGCCAGATCATCGCGCGCACGCTGCGCGAGCAGGGGCTGGAAGCGCGTTACGTCGTGAACGCGAGCGACACCGACGTCATCAAGGCGTACGTGGCCGAGGGGCTCGGCATCGCCATCGTGCCTTCCATCGCGCTCGATCACGCCACCGATCCGCACCTGCACGTGGTGGACGTCACGCACCTGTTTCCGCGCAGCGCGATGACGATCAGCCTGCGGCGGGACGCCTATCCGCCGCGACACCTTACGGATTTCATCGGCATGATCATGCCCGGGCTGGGGCGCGAGGCGATCCACGCAGCGCTCGGGCTGCCGCTGGTCGTGATGGACCGGGCTTCCGTGTCTCGACCGGGCGTCCGCGCCGTCGCCGATCCGCGACGGAAGTCACAATCCAGCCCGCCCGCAGTACGGTGACGCTGGAGCAGACCGGCGCCAGCGGTTAGAATCCCCGGATTCTTGACACATCCGCGCGACCGGGAACGTCCGCGACACGGGCGCCGCCAGCCTCGCAGCACTGATCCCCCCGCATCCATCCGTCGCATTCGAACCTTCGAACCCCTGTCCGCGCACGCGGACGCCTCGGATTCAACGCATCAGAGGAAGCGTATGGCCAACATCGGCACTTTGCTGAAGCAGGAAATCGCCAGACTGTCGCGCAAGCAGATCCGCAGCGAGATCGGCTCGATGCGCAAAGCGTCAGCGCAGTATCGTCGCGACATCGCCGCGCTCAAACGGCAGTCCGCCGAACTGACGCGCAAGGTGTCGCTGCTCTCGGGGAAGGTGCTCGCAGCCCGGCCGGTCGCATCCGAAGAGGCCGCCGGCAAGCCGGTGCGGTTCGTGCCGAAGGGGCTGAAGTCGCACCGCGACCGGCTCGGGCTCTCCGCCGCCGAGTACGGCCGGCTGGTGGGCGTGTCGGCGCAGTCGATCTACAACTGGGAGCGCGGCGTCGCGAGCCCGCGGGCGGCGCAGCTCTCCGTGCTCGGCGCGCTGCGCGGCATGGGCAAGCGCGAGGCGCGTGCGCGCCTCGAGGAATTGGGCGGCAAGACCGACGAGTGAGCGTGCGCCGGCCGGTGCGACGTCCCTCCGCACCGGCACCGTTGATGTCATCGCCAAGGTGTCGGCTCGCGAGCCCGACTCGCCTTGCCGTGGCCCCGTTCGGGGTCAGGGCTGGCAGAACGGACTTTCCCACGGTTCGCCCTGCAGGGCGAACCGGCTCGCGCGGCGTCGAAT
>JADLEZ010000667.1 GCA_020845855.1 Burkholderiales bacterium | reverse complement strand
GCCCCCCGGCCAGGACATACGCCATTGCCGAGCGTGCGAGGGGTGCTGCGTAGGTAGTGCGGTCGACCGGCATCAGCGCCTCCCGTTGGGGGCGAGCTTCCAGACCTCGCCCGCGTAATCCCGGATCGTGCGGTCCGAGGAGAAGTAGCCCACGCTCGCGGTGTTCTCGATCGCGGAGCGCCACCAGGCGTCGGGATCGCGCCAGCGTGCGTCCACGCGCTGCTGCGCTTGCGCGTAGCTGTCGAAGTCGGCGTTGACCATGAAGTAGTCGCGTTGGCGCAGCGCTTCCGCCGTGGCCGCGAAGCGCGTCGGATCGTCGGGCGAGAAGCTCCCGTTGGCGAGCGCGTCGACCACCGACGCGAGCACCGGCGACGCCGCGATCGCCGCTTCGCTGCCGAGGCCCGTGGCCCGGCGCCGCGCGACTTGGTCGGCGGTGAGGCCGAACAGGAAAAAGTGATCGGCGCCGACGCGCTCGCGGATCTCGATGTTGGCGCCGTCGAGCGTACCGATGGTGAGCGCGCCATTGAGCGCCAGCTTCATGTTGCCGGTGCCGGACGCCTCCATGCCCGCCGTGGAAATCTGCTCGGAGAGGTCCGCCGCCGGGATGATCGACTGGGCCAAGCTCACGTTGTAGTTCGGCAGGAACACGACCGTGAGCAGGCCGCGCACCGCGGGATCGGCGTTCACCGCGCGCGCGACATCGTGAATGAGCTTGATGACGAGCTTCGCCTGCGTGTAGCCCGCCGCCGCCTTGCCGGCGAAGAGCTTCACGCGCGGCACCCACCCGCGCCCCGGGTCGGCGCGGATCGCCTGGTACAGCGCGATCGTCTGCATGATGTTCAAGAGCTGGCGCTTGTACTCGTGGATGCGCTTGACCTGCACGTCGAAGAGAGCGTCCGGGTCGAGGTTCACCCCCACCCGCTCGGCCACGACGCGCGCCAGCGCGACCTTGGCGTCGCGGCGCTGCGCCGCGAACCGCTCCCGGAACGCGGCGTCGTCCGCGAACGGCGCGAGCCCGCTCAGCGCTTCGGGATCGTCGAGCACGCGCGGGCCCACCGCGTCCACCGCCAGCGCCGTCAGCGCCGGGTTCGCCTCGAACAGCCAGCGCCGGAACGTGATGCCGTTGGTCTTGTTGACGATCTTGTCGGGCGCGAGCGAGTTGAGGTCGCGGAACACCGTCTCGCGCATGAGCTCGGTGTGCAGCGCGGACACGCCGTTGACGCGATGCGCGCCGAGGAACGCGAGGTGCCCCATGCGCACGCGCCGCTCGCCGGACTCGTCGATGAGCGACACCGAGGACAGGAAGGCGCCGTCGTCGCGGCCCGCGGCGCGCAGGCCGTCCAGATGCTGCGCGTTGATGCGCACGATGATGTCCATGTGCCGGGGCAGGAGGCGCGTGAGCTGCCCGACTGGCCAGGTCTCGAGCGCTTCCGGCAACAGGGTGTGATTGGTGTAGTTGAACACGCGCGTGGCGACACTCCACGCCGCGTCCCACGCCATGCCGTGCACGTCGACCAGGAGGCGCATGAGCTCGGCCACCGCGATCGCCGGGTGCGTGTCGTTCAACTGGATCGCGACGTGATCGGGCAGGTTGTCGAAGCCCGGGTGCTGAGACCTGTGCCGCCGCAGCAGGTCCTGCAGCGATGCCGACGCGAAGAAGAACTCCTGGCGCAGGCGCAGGTCCTGCCCCGCCGCGGTCTGGTCGCTCGGATACAGCACGCGCGAGATCGCTTCCAGCCGCACGCGCTCGGCGAGTGCGCCGACGTGATCGCCGCGGTTGAAGTCGTCGAGCGACAAGGGATCCGCCGCGCGCGCCGACCACAGGCGCAGCGTGTTGACGTGCCGGCCGCGCCAGCCGGGAATCGGCGTGTCGTAGGCGACCGCGTCCACCGCTTCCGCCGGATGCCAGACAAGACGCCCGCCCTCCTCCTCCACGCTGCCGCCGAAGCCCACGGTGCAGGTCACCTCGGGCCGCTCGAATTCCCACGGGTTGCCGTAGGAGAGCCACTCCTCCGCCAGCTCGTGCTGCCAACCGTCGCGTAGAACCTGACGGAAAATGCCGTGGTCGTAGCGGATGCCGTAGCCGTGCGCGGGTATGCCGAGTGTTGCCATGCTCTCCATGAGACAGGCCGCAAGACGGCCCAAGCCGCCGTTGCCGAGCGCGGGATCGGGCTCGAGTTGCCGGATGCGCTCGAAGTCCACACCGAGCTCGGCCAGCGCCGCGCGCGCCGCGCCCGCGAGACCGAGACTCGACAGCGCATCGAACAGCATGCGGCCGATCAGGAACTCGAGCGAAAAGTAGTACACGCGCTTGCGCCCGTCGCGGTAGATGCGGCGGGTGGTCTCGCTCCAGCGGTCGATGACGCGGTCGCGCGCCGCGAGCGACACCGCGATCAGCCAGTCGTGGTCGCGCGCAGCCGGAGGCTCCTTGGCCACCATGTAGCGCAGCTTGGCGAGGATGGCCGCCCGGAATGCCTCGACCTCGCGCGGCTCGGGCGAGTCGAGGACGGGATCGGCGAGGGTGTCGGAAAGCGGCGTCATGGCAGGACCTTTTGCCTGCCAGTTTAGATGAAGCGCGCCATCCCCGGCGTTTGCAAGCGCGGGCCGATTGCTTGTACGCTTGCACCGTCCCCGTTCGAACGAAGGCTGCCCATGCGCGCCCTGCGCCCGGTATTCGCTGTCATCGTCTTCGCCGCCGCGCAGGTGGGCTTCGCCCAATCGCAACAATCACAGATCCAGCGCGGGGAGTACCTCGCTCGCGCCGGCGACTGCATCTCCTGCCACACGGCGGCCGGCGGCGAGCCGTTCGCGGGCGGGTTGCGGCTGGACACGCCGTTCGGCTACATGCTGTCGCCGAACATCACCCCGGATCACGAGACGGGAATCGGCCGCTGGTCGAGGGATCACTTCCACCGCGCGCTGCACCACGGCGTCAACCGGCGCGGGCAGGACATGTATCCGACCATGCCGTACGACTTCTACACCAAGGTGACGCGCGAGGACGTCGACGCGCTCTGGGCCTACCTGCGCACGGTCAAGCCGGTGCGCAATGCGGTGGTCGTCAACCACCTCGACTTCCCGTTCAACGTGCGCATGGCGATGGGCGTGTGGCGCGAGCTCTATTTCAAGGAAGGCACGTACCGCCGCGACCCGTCGAAGTCGCAGGCTTGGAACCGCGGCGCGTATCTCGTCGAAGGCCTCGGCCATTGCAGCGACTGCCATTCGCCGCGCAACCTCCTGGGCGGGATCGAGAAGCGCAAGCAGTTCTCGGGCGCCACGATCGACGGCTGGTTCGCGCTCGACCTGACCTCCGACATCGCGACCGGTCTCGGCGACTGGTCGATCGAGGAGCTCGCCGCCTACTTCAAGACCGGCGTGGCGAAGGGCAAGGCCACGACCCTGGGACCGATGGCGGAGGTGATCAGGAACAGCCTGTCCCACCTCACCGACGACGACCGCCGCGCGATGGCCGAGTACCTCAAGCTGCTGCCGCCGGACTCGACCATCCGGACCGGCCGCGTCGCGCCCGACCCGACCCGTGTCCGCGGTGCGCAGCTATACACCGACAACTGCAGCGGCTGCCACCAATCGCGGGGCCGCGGCGTGCCCGGCGTGTTCCCGGCGCTCGCGGGCAACCCGGTCGTGCTCGCCGCCGACCCGAACGACATCATCAAGGTGGTCGACCGCGGCATCAAGCCGCGCGCCAACTACGTCGCGATGCCGGCGTTCAACATCCAGCTCACGCCGCAGGAGGTGGCCGAGATCGCCAACTACGTGCGGTCGAGCTGGGGCAACAACGCCGCGCCGAACGCGACGTCGGCCATGGTGGCGAAGCTGCGCGCGGGG
>JADLEZ010000666.1 GCA_020845855.1 Burkholderiales bacterium | reverse complement strand
GTCGATGGGCAGATACCCACGCGGCGCGTTCTTGGCGACGATCGCCTGCTCGGCCCGCTTGACGCATTCGAGGACGGGGAGCTTGCCGTGGTCGTCGTTGTACACGCCCACGCCGAGGTTCACCTTCCTGGGATTCGCATCGGCAACGAAGGCTTCGGTGACGCCGAGGATCGGATCGCGTGGTGCGAGTTCGACGGCGGTGAGGAGCGTGGCGGCGGGAAGCGGGGCGTTCATGGCGGTGGCGGCGGGGTTGCAACGGGAATCCGTCATTTTACGCGAAGCATGCCGGACAGCCGCACGCGGATTCCGCGATCATCCCGATCCGAGCGCGCGCACCTTGTATTTGGTCCGCGCCCGCCCCACCATCATGCGGGTGATCACCGGCCAGAGCACGATGAGGAGCGTCACGAGCGCCACGAGGGCAAGTCGCGCAAGCGGCATGACGCTCGTCGTCGGGGACGACGGTGGTGCGCGACGACCAGCGGTGTCGTCGCTACGGCGTCGGATGGCCGGCATCCATCGTGGCCGGTAACGCTGCCGCCACCGCTGCCGGGCGCGAGCGCGACGATAGCGCCGGCAAGCGGCCGCCGCTCGCGGCGCTGCGCACGCTCGGTCGCGTCTGGCGCTTCGTGCGCCCGTATCGCCGGCAGGTGGCCTTCGCGGCGATCGCGCTGGTCGTGGCCGCGGGTGCCGTGCTCACCATCGGCCAGGGCCTCAAGTTCGTGATCGACCAGGGCCTTGCTGCCGGCAGCCAGAGCGAGCTCAATCGCACGCTCGGCTTCATGCTGGGCGTGATCGTGGTGATGGCGGGTGCGACCTACGCGCGCTTCTATTACGTGTCGTGGTTGGGCGAGCGGGTCATCGCCGACCTGCGTCGCGCGGTCTTCGATCATCTGCTGTCGCTGCCGCCGGGCTACTTCGAGGTGACGCGCACCGGCGAGGTCATCTCGCGGCTCACCAACGACACCACGATGCTGGAGACGGTGATCGGCTCGAGCGTGTCGATGGCGATCCGCAATGCGCTGCTCATGGTCGGCGGGATCGTGCTGCTCGCGCTGACGAGCCCCAAGCTCACGGTGCTCGTCCTCATCGGCGTGCCCGTCGTGCTGGTGCCGATCCTCTATTTCGGGCGTCGCGTGCGGCGCCTGTCGCGCACCAGCCAGGACCGCATCGGCGACGTCGGCGCCTACGTCGACGAAGCCTTGCACGAGATCCGCACCGTGCAGGCGTACGGCCACGAGGACGAGGATCGACGGCAGTTCGGCGCGCGCGCGGAGAGTGCCTTCGCGGCAGCGCTGGCACGCATTCGGCAGCGCGCCTTCCTCGTCGCAGTGGTGATCTTCCTCGTCTTCGGCGCCATCGGCGTGATCCTGTGGACCGGTGGCCACGACGTGGTGGCGGGGCGGATCAGCGGCGGCGAGCTGTCGGCCTTCGTCTTCTATGCGGTGCTGGTCGCCGGCGCAGCCGGCGCCATCAGCGAGGTGGTGGGCGACATCCAGCGCGCCGCGGGTGCCACCGAGCGGCTCTTCGAATTGCTGGCGATCGCGCCCGAGATCCGCGCCCCGGCGCATCCCGTGCGGTTGCCGGACCCCGCGACCGGCTCGGTCGCCTTCGACGACGTGACCTTCGCCTACCCGTCCCGTCCGGATGCGCCGGCACTCGCCGAGTTTTCGCTGACCGTGATCCCGGGCGAGAAGGTGGCGCTGGTGGGACCGTCGGGCGCGGGCAAGACGACGGTGTTCCAGCTCCTCCTGCGCTTCTACGATCCGCAGCAGGGTCGGATCACGATCGACGGCGTCGAACTGCGCGATGCGGACCCGACTGCGGTACGTGCGCGCCTCGCACTGGTGCCGCAGGAGCCGGTGATCTTCGCGGCGAGCGTGGCCGACAACGTGCGCTACGGACGCCCCGATGCCACCGATGCCGAGGTGCACGCCGCCTGCGAGGCGGCGTTCGCCACCGAATTCATCGAGCGCCTGCCCGAGGGCTACGCGAGCTTCCTGGGTGAGCGCGGCGTGCGGCTGTCGGGCGGCCAGCGGCAGCGGCTCGCCATCGCGCGGGCGATCCTCGCCGACCGTCCGGTCCTGCTCCTCGACGAGGCGACGAGCGCGCTCGACGCGCACAGCGAGCGCATGGTGCAGATGGCGCTGGAGCGCCTCATGGCGGGGCGCACGGTGCTCATCATCGCGCACCGCCTGGCGACGATCCGTCACGCCGACCGCATCGCCGTGCTCGAGCACGGCAGGATCATCGCCACCGGCACGCACGACGAGCTCACCCGCACCAATCCGCTCTATGCGCGGCTCGCCGCCCTGCAATTCGGGCCGCTCGATGCGCCCGCCGCAGCGGGCGAGGGGGCGCCGGAGGCGAATCCCGCCGCCGCAGTAAAATGACCGGTTGTCCGCCGTCGACGCTCGCCATGGCCACCACCTTTCCCGGCAGCCCCTACGATTTGCACGAGCCCTTCGCGCCGGCCGGCGACCAGCCGGAAGCGATCGCGCGGCTCGTCGAGGGGCTCGAGGACGGTCTCGCCTTCCAGACGCTGCTCGGCGTCACCGGCTCGGGCAAGACCTTCACCATGGCCAACGTGATCGCGCGCACCGGCCGTCCGGCGCTCGTCATGGCGCCCAACAAGACGCTCGCTGCGCAGCTCTACTCGGAGTTCCGCGAGTTCTTCCCGAACAACGCGGTGGAGTACTTCGTCTCGTACTACGACTATTACCAGCCGGAGGCGTACGTCCCGTCGCGCGACCTCTACATCGAGAAGGACAGCTCGATCAACGAGCACATCGAGCAGATGCGTCTATCGGCGACCAAGGCGATCCTCGAGCGGCCCGATTGCGTGATCGTCGCCACCGTCTCGGCGATCTACGGGATCGGCGACCCCTCCGAGTATCACAGCATGATCCTGCACCTGAAGCAGGGCGACCGCGTGGCGCAGCGCGATGCGATCAAGCGCCTGACCGAGATGCAGTACGAGCGCAACGACACCGATTT
>JADLEZ010000665.1 GCA_020845855.1 Burkholderiales bacterium | reverse complement strand
GCCACGCCGCCTCGTCCCGATGAATCCGCCGCTCAGTACTCATGAGTCCTCCTCGCTGCAATCGTTCAGCAAAACAATCCACCATCAGCGGGAAGAGAAACAGAACGCCGCGTGGTTACCGCTTACGGCGAGCCGGCACTGACCGCGTACGACGCGTACCTTCTGAGCCGCCGCTACGCCCCGCGAACGATCGCACTGTACGGCAAGTGCCTCGCGGACTTCATGCGCTGGCGGGCGCGCCGCGAGCGTTGCCAGAGCACGCCTGACGAGGTGCTCGTCGACGCGTTCCTCGGTGACGCCACCGATCGTCGGCGCCGCCGCCGTCATGGCCCGCCGCGGCGGCCGGCTTACGAAGAGCGTGCTGCCTTGGTCGGTTGGCTCAGGATGCTTCGCGCCGAGGGCCGCGTGCCGGCCCGTTGCCTGCAGGGCGATCCGGGGATCGCGGCTGAGCTGGCCGCGTTCGATCGCTACCTCGTGGATATCTGCGGCCTGCAACCCTCGACGCGGATCGTCCGCCGGCGCGATGTGCGGGCGCTACTGTGCGCCTGCCACCTGGGTGGCTCTCGAACGCTAGGCAACGTGCGCCCGGCTGAGGTCGCAGACTTCCTCGCCCGCTACACTGCCGGCTGGAAGCCGGCATCAGTCCGCGGCGCAGGGATCTCGCTGCGCAGCTACTTTCGCTTCAAGTCCCTCAGCGGTGCGCGCACCACAGCGCTGTGTGCGGCGATTCCACGGGTCGCCCTGTGGAGGCTTTCCAGTGTGCCGCCAGCGCTGTCGGCCGCGGAGATCGCGACGTTGCTCGCGGCGTTCGATCGATCCACGGCGACAGGGCGTCGCGACTACGCGATCGCCCGCTGTCTCGCCGATCTGGGTCTGCGCGGCGCCGAGGTGGCGCGCCTGACGATCGAGGAGATCGATTGGGTCGCGGGTACCCTCATGATCCACGGCAAGAGTCGACGCGTGGACGTGTTGCCGCTGCCGCGCGTGACAGGGCAGGCGATCGTCGCCTACCTGCGCAACGGTCGGCCGCAGACGATTCGTCGCGAGGTCTTCGTCCGGCATCGACCCCCATACGAGCGGGCGACTACACCGGGCATCGTGCGCAACGCCGTGCGCTATGCCGCGAAGCGCTGCGGGCTGACGGCGCGGGTGAGCGGGCCGCACGTGCTGCGGCATACGCTCGCCACGCGCTTGGTGCAGCACGGTGCCCGCCTGAAGGATGTGGCGGACCTGGTGCGGCATCGCTGTATCGACACGACCACGATTTACGCGAAGGTCGACTTGCCGGCGCTCGCGGCCGTGGCCCGGCCCTGGCCGGGGAGCCGGCCATGAGTGCGCCGCTCACGATGAGCGCGCGCGTCGTCGCTTACTTGGCCGAGCGACGTCGCGCCGGGTTCGCGCTGACGATCGCGGGCAACCAACTGGCCGCCTTTGCCCGTTTTGCGGACGGGCTCGGCCATACGGGCCCGCTGACGCGGTCGCTCGCCACGCAGTGGGCCTTGGCCTCGCGCGGCCAGCGACGCTTGACGGCCGCTCGGCGCATCGAGGTGCTGCGCGGCTTTGCGCGCTACTGCCAGCGCGACGAACCCAGCACCGAGATCCCGCCGACGCGCCTGTTCGGTCGCGCGCACCGACGCCTGTGACCGCACATCTACGCCGATGCGGAGATCGAGCAACTGATCGCCGCGGCCCGCGCACTTCACCCACCGGGTGGCCTGCGCGCGGCGACCTGCGCGACGATCATCGGGCTGATGGCGTCCTGCGGGCTGCGCATCAGCGAGGCCACCCGACTCGACCGCGCCGACGTTGATCTGGTGCACGGCCGGTTGTTCATCCGCCAGACCAAGTACGGCAAGTCGCGCTGGGTGCCGATGCATCCGACAACGGTCACCGCCCTGATGCGCTACGCGGCCCACCGCGACCAGGACCCGCTCGCAGCCCGGCGCGCGGCGTTCTTCGTCTTCGATTACGGCCGACCCGCGCCGAGTGGCGCGGTGCAGTACGCCTTTACGATCCTGCGCCGCACCATCGGCCGCTCCCGAGGCGGTCATCCGGTCCCGCGACTGCACGACCTGCGACACACATTCGTCTGCCGACGCCTCGATCAGTGGTATCGCGAGGATCGAGACATCGAACGCCACGTGCTGGCGCTGTCGACATACCTCGGGTACGCCAAGGTGACCGACACATACTGGTACGTCACGGCAACGCCGGCGCTGCTGGACCTTGCGGCGCGGCGCGCGACCCGCACGCTCGGGAGCCGGCCATGAGCACCGCGGGCCCGCTGACGTTGCCGAGCCTCGCGGAACGCTTCTTCCTCGATCGGCTGATGAACCAGCTGCAGGCCAGTCCACGGACCGTGGCGGCGTATCGCGACACCTTCCGGCTCCTGCTCGCGTTCGCGCATAAGAGGCTCGGCAAGCGCCCCGCGGAGCTTCGGCTCACGGATCTCGACGCGGCGTTCGTCCTCGCGTTCTTGAAGCACCTCGAAGACGACCGACACAACGCGGTCCGCAGTCGCAATGCGCGGCTCGCCGCCATCCGCTCGTTCATGCACTTCGTCGCATTCCAAGAGCCGGCCGCCGTCGGGCTGACCCAGCGCGTGCTCGCGATCCCGATGAAGCGCTTCGAACGATCGTTGGTCGGCTATCTGACGCGCGCGCAGATCGAGACCGTGTTGGCCGCCCCCGACGAGACGACCTGGATCGGCCGACGCGACCGCATGATGCTGACCATCCTGTACAACACGGGCGCGCGGGTCTCGGAGCTGATCGGCTTGCGCCGCGTGGATCTCACGCTCGATCCAACGGCCTGCGTCAAAATCCTGGGCAAAGGTCGCAAGGAGCGCGTCGTGCCGCTGTGGCGTAAGCGGTAACCACGCGGCGTTCTGTTTCTCTTCCCGCTGATGGTGGATTGTTTTGCTGAACGATTGCAGCGAGGAGGACTCATGAGTACTGAGCGGCGGATTCATCGGGACGAGGCGGCGTGG
>JADLEZ010000664.1 GCA_020845855.1 Burkholderiales bacterium | reverse complement strand
TCAACGTCGTGCGCCTGCGGCTGCCGCCGCTGCGCGAGCGGCCGGAGGACGTCGGACCCCTTACGCGCCATTTCCTGCACAAGAGCGCGCGCGACCTTGCGGTGGAGCCGAAGTCGCTGTCGGAGGACGCGCTCGCGGCGCTCACCCGGTTCCGGTTCCCGGGCAACGTGCGCCAGCTCGAGAACGTATGCCACTGGCTGACCGTGATGGCGCCGGGCCAGCGCATCGAAGTGGCCGACTTGCCGCCGGAAGTGCGCGAGGCGCCGGTCGCGGCGGGCGAGCCGGCCGAGGGAGACTGGTGGGACGCGCTCGACCGCGAGCTTGCGCAGGCGTTCGCGCGCGGCGAGCGCGACGTGGGCGGCCGCCTCGAAAAGGAGTTCGAGAAGACGCTCATCCGGCGCGCGCTCGCGCACACCGGCGGGCACCGCATGGAAGCGGCCGCGTGCCTCGGCTGGGGACGCAATACGCTCACGCGCAAGATCCAGGAGCTCGGGTTGGAAGCGGAGCTGCAGAAGGGCGCCCGCTAGGGTCGGAGTCGACTTTCGTTTTGCGGGCAAGGCCGCAGGAACGCACAGTAGGCGCGGGTGTAGCAGAAAGTCGACTCTGACCCTGGGGCTATTCCGGCGCCGGCGCTGGTCGAGGGTGAGGTTACAATGGGCGAGCCTCTGGGCGCGGAGTTCGTGCTCTCATTCGCGCGCAACGGGCAGGACATCATGGCGAAGATCCCGGGGCGCGCGCTGCCCGACGTCGGCGACCGCCTGCGTTTCGCGTTCGATAGTGCGCATGCGCACGTGTTCTATACGGCGACCGGATGGTCGCCGCGGCGTTGAGGCCATGGAACGCCGCCTCGCCGCGATTCTGGTCGCCGACATCGCCGGGTTCAGCAGGCTCACGTCGGAAGACGAGGAGGGCACGCTTGCCGCGCTCGCCCGGTTACGGACGGAGGTCGTGGATCCGGCCGTGGCGCGCCATGCAGGCGGCATCTTCAAGACCACGGGCGACGGCGTACTCGCGTCGTTCGCGAGCGCGGTCGAGGCGGTGCGCTGCGCGATGGAAATCCAGCAAGCGGCTGCGCAGTGCGGGTCAAACGAGGCGCGCATACGCCTGCGCATCGGCGTCCACGTGGGCGATGTCGTGGTATCCGGCGGCGATCTTCTCGGAGACGGAGTCAACGTCGCTGCGCGGCTCGAACAGCTTGCGGAGCCCGGCGGCGTCTGCATTTCCGCCGCCGCGCACGAGCATGTGCGCGACCGCTTGCCTCGCGTGCAGTTCGCCGACGGCGGCGAGCACGCGCTGCGAAACATCGCACGGCCGGTGCATGTCTGGCACCTCGGCGCCGCGCCAACGGCGCACGAGCACCGCGCCGCGACGTCCGATCGTCCGTCTCTTGCGGTACTGCCGTTCGCGAACCTGAGCGGGGAGGCTTCCGAAGACTACTTTTCGGACGGTATCACGGAGGAGATCATTACGGCAGTTTCGCGGTTCCGAGGCATTGTGGTGATCGCGCGCAACGCAAGCTTCACGATGCGCGGCAAGGAGGGGGACGCGAAACAGGTCGGCGCTGCACTCGGTGCCGAGTTCCTGCTGCAGGGCAGCCTCCGCCGTGCGGGCGAGCGCATCCGCGTGACGGCCCAGCTCGTCGAGGCAGCGAGCGGCAAGCAGCTCTGGGCGGAGCGGTTCGACCGTACCCTGGCCGACATCCTCGACGTGCAAGACGAGATTGCCGGTCGAATCGTCGCCGCCGTGGCCCCGGCGATCCGCGATGCCGAGATCACCCGCGCGCGGCAGCCGGGTCGCGTGTTCACGCGCAGTTACGAACTGGCACTGCGTGCGCTGGTGCTGTGCGAGGAGGGGGTGCGACTGAATGACCCGGGACGCTGTCAGGAGGCGCTCGATCTTGCGCGCGAGGCCGCGCGCACGGAACCAGTGTCGCCGCGCGCATTTCATGCGGTAGCGGTCGCCTCGTCGCGCCTGTCCGACATCGCACAGTTCGTGGCCGATGCGGCAACGCGAGCGCTCGACGAGGCCCAGGCGGCCGCGGAGCGGCTTGCCGAAATGGAGCCGGACAACCACCTCGCGTACTACACGCTGGGCTACATCGCCATGCAGCAACACCGCGGCGAGGATGCGCGCCGGTTGCTGGGCGCGGCGTCGGAGCTCAACCCCAACGATCCACACGTGGCACGCATGCTGAGCTGGACCGAATCCAACAACGGTCTTGCGGTCGACGCGATCGCCCACGCGCGCGACGCGCTGGTGCGCACGCCGACGGGCCGCGATCGCCCAATCATGCTGTGGACGCTCGCCCTGGCCTATTGGGTCCATGGCGACCCTGCGGCAGCGCTGCCGTACGCGCGTGAAGCTGTCGCCGGCAGCGTTGCGTACGGCCAGCGCTACGGCGTGCTCGTGGCAACCCTCGCCGAGCTGGGCGAGATCGACGAGGCGCGGCGCATGCTCGCGCGAGCCGAGCAACTTGCTCCCGAGTATGTGAAGAGTCGCCTGGAAGGCAAGACCTGGTTCACGCGCCCCGAGCTCGCTGCGCGATACACCGCGGCGTTGCGCAGGGCGGCCGGAATCGATTGACGCAGCCCTAGCCTAGCTACTTGGATCGTCGGCCGCATCCGACTCGCGCCGCCCCGCGCGCGATTTCCTTCGCATGGCGCTCGGCGACCGCCTCGGCCTGGAACGACTCGATGAGAACCCGGTGGAGCACGTCGAGGGCCCGGGTCAGATTGCCCAGTTCAGGCGCGTGAATGAGCCAGATGTCGAGCCTGAGCGAGAAGTCCGCGACATCGACTGCGCACAAGTCCTTCCGGTAGCGACTGCTGGCAAGCAGGCGGCTCGGCGCTAACCCGAGGCCCAGACCCGCAGCGACCAGGCGCAACTGCGTGTCGGTGCCATGCATGTCCACCCCCAAGCGCAACTGCTTTCCAACTCCCTCCATCGCACGTTGCAGCGCGGCCCGATAGCCGCAACCTTGCGGATTCAGGATCCATTGCCGTTCCGCGAGGTCCGACACTTTGGTGGACCTTGGAACGAGCGGGGCGTGCTTGCTTTGAACCACCTGCACGTCCAGCGTGAAGATGAACTTCGCCTGCGCGCCGGCAGGCTGCGCGCTTCCCGCCGGAACCATCACGGCGGCAGCGTCAAGTTCGCCTGCGGCAAGCTCGAGCTGAAGGCCGGTGCTCCATTGGGTGCGGCATTTCAGGTCGAGCGCCGGAAAATCGGCCTTCATGCGCATCGCGATGTCGAACAACGTCGCGTCCGCCAGTACCTGAGGCAGCCCCAGCCGGAAGGTTCCACTCGGATCCTCCTTGTCTTTGGGGATGCTCATCAGCCGGTCGAGGTCTCTCAGCAGCGTGGTCGCGGACTGATAGACGCGCCTGCCAACCGCGGTGGCGGTAGGAGGTCGCTTTGACCGGTCCAACAAGGTGGTGCCAAGCATCTCCTCGAGCTGTTGGATGCGCCGCGAAACAGCCGACTGCGTCAGCGCCAGGGCGTCCGCGGCCTTGGTCAGCGACGTCCTGTCGACGGCCGCGGTGAACGCCTTCAACTCTTCGAGCACCACCCCTCCAAAGCCTCGGCTTCGAATCGGAAATACATGCGAACCAAGCATACTATGGATGAAAACAATGCGCTTGATAAATTATAGGGTCGTCCGTAGTCTTGCGCGTGGGCGCTGCCCGCCACTTACACTCTGGAGACGAACATGCCCTTGGTTCGAATCAACATCGCCAGGACGGCTTCCACGGAGCTTGTTCGCGCCGTAAGCGACGTCGTGTACGAAGCCATGACTGGCGCCGCTAATGTGCCGGCCAACGACAAGTTCCAGATCATCACGCGGCACTCGGAGGACGAGCTGGTCTATCCGGCGGACGGCTACCTCGGCGTGACCTACACCCCGGGCATCGTGTTCATCCAGGTGACCTGGAACTCGGGCCGCAGCATCGACGTCAAGAAGGCCTTCTACAAGGCGGTGGCCGAAGGTATTGCGCAAAGGGCTGGCATACGCATTCAGGACGTGTGGATCAGCCTGATCGACGTGGCACGCGAGGACTGGTCGTTCGGAAACGGACAGATGCAGTACGCGCCCAAGGCTGCTTGACCTCCGAGAGACGACCCGGCAGCACCAGCCGGAGCAAGTCATGCAGGTTGCCTCCTTGACCTACGACCAAGTGCGGGTGCGTGCCGTCCTCGTCCCGCTCGAGCGCAAGGTCGTCTCGCGGGTCGGCTACTTCGATCGTTGGCCGTTGATCCTGATCGACCTCCAGACAAAGGAGGGCGTGGTAGGGAAGAGCTACCTGGAGCCGTACCTGCACCACTCGCCCAAATACATCGTGCCCGCGATCGAAGACCTGGCCGAAGCGCGCAAGGGCAGGCCGGTGGCGCCATTGGCGGACTTTCAGCCAGGCCGAAAGTCGCTCAACCTGATCGGTTACGAGGGCGTCGCCATGATCGCCAACGCAGGCATCGACATGGCGGCCTGGGATGCCCTGGCCAAGGCCGCGGACGTTCCCCTGGCCGTGCTGTTGGGCGGTACCGTGGGCCGCGTGCCGGCGTACAACAGCAACGGCCTGTGGCTGACGGACCCGGCCACGCTGGGCAGGGAAGCGGTGGAGCTGGCCGACGAGGGCGGGTTCGACGCCTTCAAGCTGCGACTGGGGCGAGACAAGCTCGAAGAGGACCTGCTTGCCATCTCCGACGTGAGAGCGGCAGTCGGATCGAACGCGAAGCTCATGGTGGACTTCAACCAGGGGCTGACCCTTGGAGACGCGATTCGGCGATGTCACGCTCTCGATGACCAGGGCCTGTACTGGTTCGAGGAGCCGACGACCTACAACAACCTGGAGGGCTATGCGTTGCTTGCCAGGGAGTTGCGCACACCGTTGCAGCTGGGCGAGAACTTCTATGGCCCGCGCGAGCTCTACCGGGCCATCATGATGCAGGCGGGCGACTACGTGATGCCGGACATGATGCGGATCGGCGGCGTCTCTGGTTGGCTGCGGTCCGTTCCGATTGCGGCTGCCGCCGGGATCGAGGTCTCGACGCATCTGTATCCCGAGGTCTCCGCTCACCTCATGCGGATCACCGAGACGGCCCACTGGCTCGAATGGCAGGACTGGGCCGACCCGGTGTTGCAGGAACCGTTCGCCGTGGTCGATGGACAGCTGGAAGTTCCGGATCGCCCCGGCACGGGGATCGACTGGGATGAAGGAGCGGTAACCCGTTTCGCGGTCTAGTCTGTCTAGTCTAGTACCTAACGAGGCTCCGCCTCAGACCGACGAGGTGTATGGCATCGGCCCGATCGGCGTGGTTTCTTCCGTTTTCACCGCGGCCATCGGTTCGCCTCGAGCGTGCTGTGCCGCGGCCCCGACTACCGGCTGGCGACCGACCGTCGCGGCGGACTGAAGTCGGCCCTGCCTATTTCATCGGCAACGCGCCGGGCGCGTGCAGCGAGCGCTCCACGAGCTCCTCGATCACGATGTCGGGCCGCTCGCGCTCGATCAGCTCGCGGTCGAGCTGGCGCGAGGAGACATACACCGCACGGCTGAAGTTCTCCGACAGGAGGGGAATGAGCGCGATCGCCATCGAGTCGCGCAGCACGACCGCCTTCGGCAGTCCGGGCTTGTCGCAGACGTAGACCTCGACGTCCGGAACCTCGCCCTTGTCGATGC
>JADLEZ010000663.1 GCA_020845855.1 Burkholderiales bacterium | reverse complement strand
TCGCGATCATGTACTTCTTCGGGTTCACGATCAACACGCTGACGCTGCTGGCCATGGTGCTCGCCATCGGCCTCGTCGTCGACGACGCGATCGTGGTGCTGGAGAACATCTTCCGGCACATGGAAGAAGGCATGCCGCGCAAGGCGGCGGCGCTGCAGGGCAGCAAGGAGATCGCGTTCGCGGTGATCGCCATGACGCTGACGCTTACGTCGGTGTTCGCGCCGCTCGCCTTCGCTACCGGCCGCACCGGGCGCCTGTTCATCGAGTTCGCCTTGACGCTCGCCGGCGCCGTGCTGGGGTCGGGCTTCATCGCGCTGACGCTGACGCCGATGATGTGCTCGCTGCTGCTGCGGCACCAGCCGAAGCACTCCTGGATCTACAACAGGATCGAGGCGGGCTTCGTCGGGTTCACCCACGGCTACCGCTGGCTGCTCGCGAAGCTCCTGCACCATCGCTGGGTCGCGGCGGCGGGCTGGGTGGCGACCCTCGCGGTGGGCGGCGCCCTGTTCATGACGCTCAAGGCCGAGCTCTCGCCGCTCGAGGACCGCGGCGTGATCTTCGGCGTCGTGACCGCGCCGCAGGGCTCCACGCCGCAATACACCGCGGACCAGCTGCGCCCGATCGAGGAGGTCTACGCCGGTATTCCGGAGGCGCAGGCGTTTACCGCGATCTCCGGCTTCCCGACCGTGGTCGACGGCAATGCGGTCCTGCGCCTCAAGCCCTGGGAGGAGCGCACGCGCTCGCAGCGGGCGATCGCCGACGAGCTGCGGCCGAAGCTGGCGGCGATTCCCGGCGCGCTCGCGTTTCCGATCAATCCGCCGTCGCTCGGGCAGAGCTTCCGCTCCACGCCGATCGAGTACGTGATCATGTCGCAGGTGCCCTACGCCGAGCTGCAGCGCGTGGTCGACCGCTTCCTCGACGAAGCGCGCAAGATTCCGGGCGTGCAGAACCTGCAGACCGACCTTCGCCTCAACACGCCCGAGGTGCGGGTCAACATCAACCGCGACAAGCTGGGCGACGTCGGGGTCAACGTCGACACCGTCGGCCGCACCCTGGAGACCATGCTGGGCGGCCGGCAGGTGACCCGCTTCAAGCGCGACGGCGAGCAGTACGACGTGATCGTGCAGGTAGCGCCGCTCGACCGCTCCACGCCGGCCGACATCAGCGAAATCTACGTCCGCACGCGCGACGGCAGCATGGTCCAGCTCGCGAACCTGGTCGACGTGAGGGAAGGTGTGGCGCCGCAGTCGCTCAACCACTTCAACCGGCTACGCGCGGTCAAGGTCACTGGCACGCTCGCGCCGGGCTACACCATCGACGCCGCGCTGAAAGCGATGGACGACGTGGCGAAGCGCGTGCTGCCGCCGACCGCGCAGACGAGCCTGGACGGCCAGTCGCGCGAGTTCCGCGCGTCCGGGAAGGAAATCTACTTCACGTTCGTGCTCGCGCTGTTCTTCATCTACCTCGTGCTGTCGGCGCAGTTCGAGAGCTTCGCGCATCCCTTCGTCATCATGCTCTCGGTGCCGCTGTCGATGACCGGCGCGCTGCTCGCGCTGTGGCTCACCGGCGGCACGCTCAACATCTACAGCCAGGTCGGCCTCATCACCCTGGTCGGCCTCATCACCAAGCACGGTATCCTGATCGTCGAGTTCGCCAACCAGCTCCGCGCCAAGGGCGAGGACCTGATGACGGCGATCGTCGACTCCGCCACGCTGCGGCTGCGCCCGATCCTGATGACCACCGGCGCCATGGTGCTGGGCGCGGTGCCGCTCGCGCTGGCAACCGGCGCCGGCGCGGAATCGCGCACGCAGATCGGGTGGGTCATCGTCGGAGGCATGGCGTTCGGCACGCTGCTGACGCTGTTCGTGGTCCCGGTCGCATACTCGATCGTCGCCCGCAAGGCGCACGTCGAGGCGCACGGGATGGAGGCCGCGCCGGCGCACCCGCCCGGCTCGCCCGTCCCCGGCCACGCCGACTGAACCATCAGGCGATCCGCTGTCCTCGCATTTGCAATACAATCGCCGCACAGAAGAGGCGGAACGCCCGGCCTACATCCCCTGAGGAGGACTACATGAAGTCATTTGTTCCCGCGCTGGTTCGCGCCGCGCTGGTGTCCGCGGTACTCGGTTTCGCTGCCAACGCGAGCGCCCAGACCGAGATTCAGTGGTGGCATTCGATGACGGGCGCGCTCAACGACCGGGTCAACGACCTTGCCAAGGGCTTCAACGAAAGCCAGAAGCAGTACAAAGTGGTGCCGGTCTACAAGGGGCAGTATCCGGAGTCGATGGCCGCCGCGATCGCCGCGTTCCGCGCCGGCAACGCCCCGAACATCCTGCAGGTGTTCGAGGTCGGTACGGCGACCATGATGTCCGCCAAGGGTGCGATCAAGCCGGTCGCGGTGGTGATGCGCGAGGCCGGCGAGAAGTTCGATCCGAAGTCGTACATCAGTGCGGTCGCCGGCTACTACACGACGACCAGCGGCCAGATGCTGTCGTTCCCGTTCAACAGCTCCACTCCGGTGTTCTATTGGAACAAGGACGTGTTCGCGAAGGCGGGGCTCGACCCGAACCGCGCGCCGGTCACCTGGCCCGAGGTCATGGCGGCGGCGGCCAAGATCAAGGCGTCCGGCGCCTCGCAATGCGCGTACACCACCGGCTGGCCGTCGTGGGTGCACGTCGAGAATTTCTCGGCGTGGCACAACGTGCCGATCGGCACGAGGGAGAACGGGATGGCGGGCCTCAACACCGTGTTCGAGATCAACAGCCCGCTGCACGTCAAGCACTGGAACAACCTCAAGGAGTGGAACGCCAAGGGCTACTTCACCTACGCCGGCCGCCGCAACGAGGCGGAAGCCAAGTTCTACAGCGGCGAGTGCGCGATGCTCACGTCCTCGTCGGCGGCGCAGGCGAACATCAACCGCAACGCCAAGTTCAAGTACGGAGTCACCATGCTGCCGTACTACGCGGACGTCGCCGGCGCGCCGCAGAACTCCATCCTCGGCGGTGCCTCGCTGTGGGTGATGTCCGGCAAGAAGCCAGACGAGTACAAGGGGGTGGCCAAGTTCCTGACCTACCTCGCCGATCCGCAGCGCCAGGCGCAGTGGCACCAGCAGACCGGCTACCTGCCGATCAGCCCGGTCGCGTACGAGATCACCAAGAAGGCGGGCTTCTACGAGAAGAACCCGGGCACGGACGTGTCGGTGCGGCAGATCATGAATCACCCGCCGGCGACGGCGAACAGCAAGGGCCTGCGCTTCGGCAGCTTCGTGCAGATCCGCGACATCTTCGAGGAGGAGTTCGAGAACATGCTGGCGGGCAAGCAGGACGCGAAGACGGCGCTCGACAACTCGGTCCGCCGCGGCAACGAGATGCTGCGCCGCTTCGAGAAGACCGCGAAGGATGCAGGCTGATTCGTCTGCAAATCGCGTGACCCGCAATCGCTGCGCGATCCGCGGCGCGATTTGCAGCCGGTAGTGTTAGCGCGATGGGCTCGGGAGCGGCCCTTCGCCCATCGCGCAGCAAGGGCACGATGCGCGCCGATCACAAGCGCGCTGCGCGCGCCGTTCAGTAGCGCGCGCGGCGCGGGGCATCGTCGCTCTACTCGGAACTAGCGTGATGCATAACGGGACGCCACGGTAGCGATGGAGAAGAGGGTTGTCTTCCGGTCCCGCTGGCTGCCGTACCTGCTGGTCGCCCCCCAGCTCGCCATCACGATCGTCTTCTTCTTCTGGCCGGCGAGCCAGGCGATCGTGCAGTCGGTGCAGCAGCAGGACCCGTTCGGCATCTCGGTCGAGTGGGCCGGGCTCGACAATTTCGTCGCGCTCTTCAACGACGAGCACTACCTCAACTCGTTCCGAGTCACGGCGATCTTCTCGACGCTGGTCACATTCTTCGGCATGACGGTGTCGCTGGTGCTCGCGGTGTACGCCGACCGCGCGCTGCGCTTCGCTGCCGCCTACAAGACGCTGCTCATCTGGCCGTACGCGGTCGCGCACGCCGTGGCCGCCGTGCTCTGGCTGTTCCTGTTCAACCCGACGCTCGGCATCGTCGCGCACTGGATCAAGGGCCTCGGCATCGGCTGGGACCCGCTGCTCGACGCCAACGACGCGATGACGCTGGTCGTCGTCGCCGCGGTCTGGAACCAGATCTCCTACAACTTCCTGTTCTTCCTCGCGGGCCTGCAGTCGATCCCGAAGTCGCTGATCGAGGCCGCGGCCATCGACGGGGCGGGGCCCGGGCGGCGGTTCTGGACCATCGTGATGCCTCTCCTGTCCCCGACCACGTTCTTCCTGCTGGTCGTCAACGTGGTCTACGCGTTCTTCAACACGTTCGCGATCATCGACGCGGCGACCGGCGGCGGACCGGGATCGGCCACCGAGATCCTCGTCTACAAGGTGTACAAGGACGGCTTCAAGGCGCTCGACCTCGGAAGCTCGGCCGCGCAGTCGGTGATCCTGATGGCGATCGTCATCGCGCTGACGGTCGTGCAGTTCCGCTACATCGAGCGCAAGGTGCAGTACTGATCAGGAGTCAGGAGCCAGATGACAGGGGTCAGTGGCGGCGGAGTATCCGGTGGCGGCCAGCGGTCGGCGGGCAGCACCGTGCCGGTCGCGTCGGAGCGCGCCGCGCGCCGCAAGCCTCGCCGCGAGGGCATGGTCGAGAACCGCCGCGGTCTCGACATCCTCACCCACGCGGTGCTGATCCTCGGCGTCGCGATCATCGCGTTCCCGGTGTACGTCACCTTCGTGGCGTCGACCATCACGGCCGAGGAGGTGTTGGCGGCGCCGATGTCGCTGGTTCCCGGCCCGCACCTCATCGAGAACTACAAGGAAGCCTGGCTGCGCGGCGCCGGCAACTCCGCGGCGCCGGTGGGGCAGATGATGATGAACAGCCTCATCACCGCGCTCGTCATCGCCATCGGCAAGATCGCGATCTCGCTCATCTCCGCGTTCGCGATCGTCTACTTCAAGTTCCCGCTGCGCAACTTCTTCTTCTGGATGATCTTCGTCACCTTGATGCTGCCGGTGGAGGTGCGCATCCTGCCCACCTACAAGGTGATCTCCGACTTGGGCATGCTCGACAGCTACACGGGGCTCACGCTGCCGCTCATCGCGTCGGCGACGGCGACGTTCCTGTTCCGCCAATTCTTCCTCACCATTCCCGACGAGCTCGCGGAAGCCGCGCGCATCGACGGCGCCGGGCCGATGCGCTTCTTCTGGGACGTGGTCGTGCCGATGAGCAAGACCAGCATGGCGGCGCTGTTCGTCATTCAATTCATCTACGGCTGGAACCAGTACCTGTGGCCGCTGATCGTGACCACGCGCGAGGATTACTACACCGTCGTCATCGGCATCAAGCGCATGATCGCCGGCGGCGGCGAGGCGTCCGTGGAGTGGCACCTCGTGATGGCCACCGCGATACTCGCGATGCTGCCGCCCGCGGTCGTGGTCATCCTCATGCAACGCTGGTTCGTCAAAGGTCTCGTCGATACCGAAAAATGAGCCCCGACGCCACGCAGCCGCCGCTCGAGCAGCGCGTCGCGCGCAACCGCGAGGTGCTGCTGCGCCTGCTGTCGGTGACCGCGTCGCTCGCGGGGCTTTGCATCGCGGCGCTGGG
>JADLEZ010000662.1 GCA_020845855.1 Burkholderiales bacterium | reverse complement strand
TTCGTCGATCCGCCGCTCGCCCGGGTAGGCCAGAGCGACGACGAAATCAGGAAGTCCGGCCGCAGGGCGCTCGTCGGCAAGCGGCCGATGACGCGGGTCGGCCGCGCGGTGGAGAAAGGCGAGACGAAAGGATTCATGAAGATCGCGGTGGATGCCGACACGCAGGAGATCCTGGGCGCGACGATCCTCGGCGTCGGCGGCGACGAAGCGATCCACTGCGTCCTCGACGTCATGTACGCCAAGGCGCCGTACACGGCGGTGAAGCGCATGATGCACATCCACCCGACGGTGGCGGAACTCCTGCCGACGCTGCTCGGGGAGCTCGGGCCGCTCGCGTAAGCTTGCGCCGGCGTCGTTGCCGGCGGCGCTACCTCGTCCGTCCGGCGAACCCATCCACGCCCTGCGCGAGCCTGGGCGCGAGTTGTGCCGCCGCGTCGTGGATAACCACACCTTCGGAGGGATCCACCGGACGCTGCCACGGCGCGCGCCTGAGCATGCGCCGCGCGTCCGCATACCCCGCCTGCCAGCGTGCGCGGATGCCGCTTGCCGTGAAGTCGATGTCCTTGGTATGGTCCTCGCCGTCGACAGCCGGTGCGATCAGCCGCACCACGTGCATGGTGGTGCCGCAACCCCAGGAGGTGAGCTCGCGCACCTCGTTCGACTTGCGCGCATCCTCGGGCAGCTTCTTCGCGAGCTCGCGGATGACGTGGCGCAGGTGATGGATCTGTTTCTGGCGCGCAATGTGGCTGCGCGCGCGGCTCGCGTACTGGATGTCCTTCTGCCGGCCCATCACCTGCCACAGCGTGTCGGGCTCCGGCCCTTCGGGATTCCACATGTGGACCGTGAAGATCACCGAGTCCTGGCGCGGCTTGTCGTCGAGCACGGCTTCGATGGGTGTGTTCGAGTAGATCCCGCCATCCCAGTAGGGCTCGCCTTCGATGCGCACCGCCGGAAACGCGGGCGGCAGCGCGCCGGAGGCGAGCACGTGGTCGAGGTGCACCGTCTCGTCGCGGCTGTCGAAGTAGCGCATCTCGCCGCTGCGCACGTTGACCGCGCCCACGGTGAGCCGCGTGTGGCGGCCCGCGATGCGCTCGAGGTCGACGAGATCCGCGAGCGTCTCCCGCAGTGGCGTGGTCGAGTAGTAAGCCGCGCGTTCGACGCCGAGCGAGGTGTGCGCCGACAGCCAGGCAAAGGGGTTGGGCACGAAGAACTGCGGGATGCCGAGCGTGACCGTGGCAAAGTTGCCGGTGCCCTGCGTCACGCGTGACCAGAAAGTGCGCAGGCGTTCGAGCCGGACCTCGGGACTGTTGCCCGCGATCAGCGCTGCGTTGATGGCGCCGATCGACGTGCCGATAACCCAGTCGGGCTCGATGCCTGCTTCGTGCAACCCTTCGTAGACACCTGCCTGGTACGCGCCGAGCGCGCCGCCGCCCTGGAGGACGAGGACGGCCTGGCCCGGTAGAGTGGACGCCCCCGAAGCGCTTCGCGCCTCCCCCGCTGGGGGCATGCCCGGCTTGGGGCGGCCCTGCGCCGGGCGTTCCGTGCCTGCGTTGCGGCGGCTCATTGTGCGGTCCAGCCGCCGTCGACCGGCAGCACGGTCCCCGTGACCGAGGCGGCCGCGTCGCTCGCGAGGAAGGTGGCGAGCGCCGCGATCTCGGCGACCTGCACGAACTGCTTGGTCGGCTGCGCGTGCAGCAAGACGTCGTGGATCACCTGCTGCTCGCTGATGCCCCGCGCCTTGGCCGTGTCGGGGATCTGCCGTTCCACCAGCGGCGTCCACACGTAGCCGGGGCAGATCGCGTTCATGGTGATGCCCTGCTCGGCGACTTCGAGCGCGACGGTCTTGGTGAGCCCCGCGATGCCGTGCTTGGCGGCGACGTAAGCGGACTTGTACGGACTTGCCACCAGCGCGTGCGCGGAAGCGATGTTGATGATGCGGCCCCACTTCCTCGCCTTCATCGGCGGCAGCGCTAGGCGGATGGTGTGGAACGACGCGGTGAGGTTGAGCGCCAGGATCGCGTCCCACTTCGCGGCCGGGAACTCGTCGATCGGCGCGACGTGCTGGATGCCGGCGTTGTTGACCAGCACGTCCACCGCGCCGAACTCGGCGATCGCCTTGCCCATCATCGCCTCGATCGCGTCCTGGCGCGACAGGTCGGCGCCGTCGTAGCGGACTTCGCCCGGCGAAGTCTCGTCGATCTCCGCGCGCAGCTTCTCGATCTGCCCTGCTTCGCCGAAGCCGTTGAGGACGACGTTGGCGCCCAACGACGCGTAGGCGCGGGCGATGCCCAGGCCGATGCCGCTGGTCGAGCCGGTGACCAGCGCGGTTTTTCCGGAAAGCATGACGTACTCCCTCGTGGATGGTGTCCGCGATGAGTCAGTCGGCGCGCCGCAACCTTACGGATGGCGGTGGCGGTTGTAAGCAATCGACCGCGCGCGCGACCGATGCCGATCGGGCACGGGAGGGCGGCATGAAGACGATTGCGATCATCGGCGGCGGATTCGCGGGCACGACACTCCTGCGCGCGCTGGACGGCCGCCTGCCCGCGGGCTACGAGCTCCTGCTCGTCAGCGACGAGAGCTACACCACCTTCAACCCGATGCTGGCCGAGGCGCTCGGCGCTTCGATCTTTCCCGAGCAGGTCGTGGCGCCGATCCGGCAGATGATCCGCGGGGCACGCTTCGTCATGGGCCGCGTGACCGGGATCGACGTCGCGCGCCGCACGTTCCGCTGCGACACGCTCGCCGGCGAGATCGAGCAGCGCTACGAGCATCTGGTCCTTGCGTTCGGCAACCGCGCCCGCCTCGATGTCCTGCCCGGACTCGCCGAGCATGGGCTCGCCCTGAAGACTGTCGGCGACGCGATGCACATCCGCAACACCGTCCTGCGCCGGATCGCGCGTATCGAGCTCGAAGCCGATCCCGCGATGCGCCGGCGCCTGGGTCACTTCGTCGTCATCGGCGGCGGCTTCTCGGGTGTCGAGACCGCCGGCGAGCTCGTCGACTGCCTGCGCGGCATCCGTCGCTACTACCCGCGCGTGCGCGCCGACGAGCTCAAGGTCAGCGTGCTACACGAGCCGCAGCGCCTGCTGCCGGAATTATCGGAGCGGCTGGGACGGGCCGCCCATACGTCGCTGGCAGCTCGGGGTGTCAACGTGCGCACCGGCGTGCGCGCGAGGTGCGTCGGGGAGCGCGGCGTCATGCTCGACACCGGCGAGTTCGTCCCGGCAGCCACTGTCATCTGCACCATCGGCACGCGGCCCAACGCGCTGGTCGAGCGGATGCTGCTGCCGGTCGAGCGCGGCCGCATCGTGGTTCATCCCGACTTGCGCGTCGCGGGCACGCAAGGCCTGTGGGCGATCGGCGACTGCGCGCTCGTCATCAACGGCTACGACGGCAAGACGTCGTCGCCGACCGCCCAGTTCGCCGTGCGTCAGGCGAAATGTGTCGCCCGGAACCTGCTGGCGGTGCTTGCCGGTACGCCGACGCGGGCGTTCGCCTATCGTACGCGCGGGGCGATGGCCGCGCTCGGCCATCGCAAAGGGGTCGCCGCCGTGCTCGGCATCCCGTTGTGGGGCCTGCCCGCGTGGCTCCTGTGGCGCGCCTACTACCTGTCGCAGATGCCAACCTTCGGCCGCAAGCTGCGCATCTTCGTGGAGTGGACCTGGGGCATGTTCTTCCGCAACGACATCACGCACCTGCGCTTCACGCGCAGCCAGGAGCTCGATACGCAACCCGCCGCCGAGACACCGCGAAGGCCGATGGCCACGGTGTAGGCGACATGCCGGCGCACCATTCGTGTGCATCGGATGACCCTGGTTGCGGGTTACGCGAAGCGGGCGGCGGATCGCCGCTAGAATCGCCGGATGCAGTTCAGCGTCGCCACGTACAACATCCACAAAGGGTTCTCGCATCTGACCCGGCGGATGGTCATTCACGAGCTCAAGGAGAGGCTGCACGGGCTGTCCGCCGATCTCCTGTTCCTGCAGGAAGTGCAGGGCGTCAACCAGCGTCACGCCGGCCGCTATCACGACTGGCCGTTGAAGCCGCAGCACGAGTTCATCGCCGACACCATGTGGCACGAGGTGGCGTACGGCCGCAACGCGGTGTATCGCCATGGCCACCACGGCAACGCCGTGCTGTCGCGCTTTCCCATCGTCGCCCAGGAGAACGCCGACATTTCCGCGCACGCGTTCGAAAGCCGCGGCCTTCTGCATTGCGAGGTCAAGCTCGGTGACCGGGCGCCGGTCCTGCATTGCCTCAACGTGCACCTCGGCCTGTTCGAGCGCGGACGGCGGTGGCAGATTCGCGCGCTGGTCGACCGCATCAACCAGACCGTTCCGCGCGATGCGCCGATGGTGATCGCGGGCGACTTCAACGACTGGCGGCGCAAGGCCGACCGCACGCTCACCGAACTCCTCGGCGTGTACGAGGTGTTCGACGAAGTCAAGGGCCGGCTCGCCCGTACGTTCCCCTCGGTGCTGCCGGTGTTCCGCCTCGACCGCATCTACGCGCGTGGCCTGACCGTCGTCGACGCCCGCGTGCACTACGCCTTTCCCGGCGGCCGCATGTCCGACCACGCCGCGCTGGCGGCGACGTTCGAGGTGCCGCGCAAGCGCAAATAGGGTCAGAGTCGACGTACTCCAGCAACTAGGGTCAGAGTCGACTTTCTGCTGCGGCTCGGCAACACTGCGGTATTGTGCTGCCGCGCCCGCAAGTCGAGGTTGGGAGAATGGGGTCAGAGTCGATTCTCTGCTGCGCCTTGGCACCTCGGGAGAATGTGCTGCCGCGACCGCAAGACGAGAATCGAATCTGACCCCAAATGATCCGCTTCACGCCGGGCAACACCATCGAGCTGTTGCGCAGCGGCGGGGAGTTCTTCCCCGCGCTGACGGCGGCGATCGACGTCGCGGCGCGCGAAATCTGGCTGGAGACGTACATCTTCGCCGACGACTATGCCGGGCGCGGGGTTGCCGATGCGCTCGTCCGCGCCGCGCAGCGCGGGGTGGCGGTGCGGGTGCTGGTGGACGGCTGGGGCGCGAAGCTCTACCTCACCAAGGCCCTCGAGCGCACGCTGCGCACGGGCGGCGTGCAGCTTCTGAAGTACCGGCCCGAGGTGGCGCCGTGGCAGTTCCGCTCGCACCGCCTGCGGCGGATGCACCGCAAGCTCGCCCACGTCGACCGCGAGGTTGCCTTCGTCGGCGGCATCAACTTGATCGACGACATGAACACGCCGAACCAGAAGCCGCCGCGGCTGGATTTCGCGGTGCGTGTGCGCGGACCGCTGCTGGGACCGATCGTGCAGTCGATGCAACGGCTGTGGGCGCTGGTCGAGCTCGTCCAGCTCGAGCGCAGCGAGGTGCCGCTGTTCCCCGACCCGGTCGCCGTGCCGCCCGAGGGGCGGCAGACCGCCAAGTTCGTCGTCCGCGACAACCTGCGCTACCGCCGCCACATCGAGCGCGCCTACCTCGCCGCGATCCGCACCGCGAAGCAGGAGATCATCATCGCCAACGCGTACTTCTTCCCCGGCGTGCGCTTCCGCCACGCGCTGATCGCGGCGGCGCAGCGGGGTGTGAAGGTGACGCTGCTCCTGCAGGGGCGCGTCGAGTACCGCCTGCTGCACTACGCCTCGCGCGCGCTGTACGGCCAGCTCCTCGCCGCGGGCGTGGAGATCGCCGAGTACCACCGCTCGTTCCTGCACGCCAAGGTGGCGGTGGTCGACGACCACTGGGCCACCGTCGGTTCGTCGAACATCGACCCCTATTCGCTGCTGATGGCGCGTGAGGCCAACATATTCGTGCGCGACGCCCACTTCGCCGATCAGCTGCGCATCGAGCTCCTGCGCATGATCGACACCGGAACGCGCTACGTCGAGCGCGAGCGCTGGACCGGGCGCTCGCCGCTGGCCAAGGCCGTGACCTGGGTCGCGTATGGCATGGTGCGCGTGCTGATGGGCGTGATGGGCTACGGCGGCGAGGACTGGTTTCCGAAGCGAAAGCGGTAGACTCGCCGCATGCGCCGCTCCGGCCCCTCCGTTCCCGCGCCCGCCGAAATGCGCGTCGCCCGCACCCAGCGCGGCGACTGGGCGACGATCCGCACGCTGCTGCCGTACTTGTGGGAGTACAAGGGCCGGGTGCTCGCCGCCATCGCCTGCCTCGTGCTCGCCAAGGTGGCCAACGTCGGCGTCCCGGTGATCCTGAAGCAGATCGTCGACAGCCTCGACCCGAAGACGGCGGCGCTCTTCGTGCCGCTCGCGCTGCTGGTCGCGTACGGCCTCCTGCGCCTGTCCACCACGCTGTTCACCGAGCTGCGGGAGTTTCTGTTCGCCAAGGTGACGCAGCGCGCGGTGCGCAAGATCGCGCTCACCGTGTTCCGCCACCTGCACGCGCTGTCGCTGCGCTTCCACCTGCACCGGCAGACCGGCGGGTTGACCCGCGACGTCGAGCGCGGCCAGCGCGGCATCTCCACGCTCGTCTCCTACATGCTGTTCTCGATCCTGCCCACGCTGGTCGAGATCGGCCTCGTGTCGGCGATCCTGATCGCCCGCTACGACTGGACGTTCATGGCGATCACCGCTGGCGCGCTCGCGATCTACATCGCGTTCACGGTGCTCGTGACCGAATGGCGCACCCATTTCCGGCGCACCATGAACGAGCTCGACAGCAAGGCCAACACGCGCGCCATCGACAGCCTGCTCAACTACGAGACCGTCAAGTACTTCGGCAACGAGGAGTGGGAGGCGCGCCGCTATGACGAAAGCCTGCAGCGCTACGAGAAGGCCGCGGTCAAGAGCCAGACGTCGCTGTCGGCGCTCAACATCGGCCAGAGCGCGATCATCGCGGTCGCGGTGACGCTCATCATGTGGCGGGCGACGGTCGGCGTCGTGAACGGCAGCATGACCATCGGCGACCTCGTGCTGGTCAACGCGTTCATGATCCAGCTCTACATCCCGCTCAACTTCCTGGGCGTGATCTACCGCGAGATCAAGCAGGCGCTGGCGGACATGGAGCGCCTGTTCGGCCTGATCGAGGAGCACGCGGAGATCCGCGACAAGCCGGGCGCGCCGTCGCTCGCGCTCGCCGGCGCCGAGGTGCGCTTCGACCACGTGTCGTTCTCCTACGAGCCCGAGCGGCAGATCCTGTTCGGCGTGTCGTTCGGAATCCCCGCGGGCCGCACGGTAGCGGTGGTCGGGCCGTCCGGGTCGGGCAAGTCCACGCTCGCGCGGCTTCTGTACCGCTTCTACGACGCGAGCAGCGGCCGCATCGCGGTCGACGGCCAGGATATCCGCGACGTGCAGCAGGCAAGCTTGCGCGCCGCGATCGGCATCGTCCCGCAGGACACGGTGCTGTTCAACGACAGCATCGAGTACAACATCGCGTACGGCAAGCCCGGCGCCACGCACGAGGAGATCGTCGCGGCGGCGCGCCTCGCGCAGATCCACGATTTCATCGCCGGACTCCCCGCGGGCTACGAGACGGCTGTCGGCGAGCGGGGCCTGAAGCTATCCGGCGGCGAGAAGCAGCGGGTGGCCATCGCCCGCGCGATCCTCAAAGCCCCGCGCATCCTGATCTTCGACGAGGCGACGAGTGCCCTCGACTCGCGCTCGGAAAAGGCGATCCAGGCGGAGTTGAAGGCGATCGCGCGCAACCACACCACGCTCACCATCGCGCACCGGCTGTCGACGGTCGTCGATGCCGACGAGATCCTGGTGCTCGAGGCAGGCCGTATCGTCGAGCGCGGAAGTCACGCGGCGTTGCTCGCGGCCAACGGCGCGTACGCGCGCATGTGGCGGCTGCAGCAGGAAGAGGAGCGCAAGGACCCCGAGCTCTACTCCTCGGCTCATTGAATCGTCTTCGTGAGGCGTGGCTGCGGCATTTCGCCTCGCCTTTGGTCGCTCGCGGACGCCCGCTGCGCGCCGCGGGGCTCCTCGCAATTCCTCGGTTACCCACCTCCACGTGTCGCCCCGCCTCGGTCGCTCGGCGGCGTGCCCTTCGGGCCTTCGCTCGCTAAGCTAACGCTCGCGCGCCTCGCTCTCTCGCCTTCGGCCCGCTCGCTTACTCGGTCCAGTAGAACGCTCCGCGCGGTCCGGCGCCTTCGAGCGTGCCGGTGGTCGTCGCCTGCGCCACGACGTCGGCGTCATCCGCCAAGCGGTGGTTGGGCGCGCCGGTCAGGCGGTCGTTAGAGAGACGATCCGGAGGCTACGCCGCGCAGCGGGCAGAGGCAATGCGGAATCCTTCACGAGGCGCCGGTTAAGTCCTTGATGCCCCGAGGGTATTGACGCTCCCCCGGAAAGCGTGCGATAACCCGCCTTCGTGACCAAATTTTTAGAAGTAACCTGATGAGGCGCTTGCTTCCCCTTGTTTTTACGGCTTTTGTTGCATCTGCGACTGCGGCGCCGGCAACCCCGATCCCGGACGCGGCCAAGCTGCGGCTGTCTTCGGCCAACGTCGTCGTGCTCGACGCCGAGCAAGGCCGCGCCGTCTACAGCAAGGCGGCCGATGAGGTGACGCCCATCGCGTCGCTGACCAAGCTCATGACGGCAATGGTGGTGCTCGACGCCGGGCAGCCGCGCGACGAGCTCCTCGAAATCGACATGGACGACTTCGATTACATCAAAGGCAGCCGCTCGCGCCTGGGCATGGGGGCTGCCCTTACGCGCGACGAGATGCTGCGCTTGGCACTCATGTCGTCGGAGAACCGCGCGGCGTCGACGCTCGCCCGGCACTACCCGGGCGGCATGCTCGCGTTCGTGGCGGCGATGAACGACAAGGCGCGCTCGCTCGGCATGACCCGCACGCACTACGACGACGCGACCGGCCTGTCGCCGCGCAACGTGTCCACCGCCAACGACCTCGCGAAGCTCGTGCGCGCGGCGTCGGAGTACCCGCTGATCCGCGAGTACTCGACCACCCCCGCGCATCACGTCGAGGTGCAGCCAACCGGTGAGACGCTCGGGTTCCGGAATTCCAATGCGCTGGTGAAGGACGCCGAGTGGGACATCCAGTTGCAGAAGACCGGCTACATCCGCGAAGCCGGCCGCTGCGTGGTGATGCTCGCCACGATTGCGAGCCGTCCGGTGGTGATCGTGCTGCTCGACTCGATCGGCAAGCTCACCCGCGTGGCCGATGCGCAGCGCGTCAAGTACTGGCTGGAAACGGGTGAGTCGCTGCCCGCGAGCGCCTTCAAGCGCGCGGTGCAGAAGGTCAAGCAGAAGGTCACGCCCAAGCGCAAGCCGGAAGGCAAGTCCAGGGGCGTCCAGGGCAAGTTCGCGGCGACGACGGCGGGGCGCGGCTGACACGGTTTTGCTTCTGCCGGCGCGAACGTCAATAGGCTGTTGGTAGGAATTGGCGGAAGTAGGGTCTGACCCTACTTTCGGCGGTGCTGCTCGTACAGCTCCTTGGCGTGCGCGCGCGTCTTGGCGGTGACTTCCGCGCCACCTAGCATTCGCGCCAGCTCCTCCACCCGATCGCCCGCGCCGAGCGGCGTGAGATCGCTCGCCACGCCGTCGTCGCGCGACACCTTGGTCACGCGGAAGTGGGCGTCGGCGAACGCTGCCACTTGCGGCAGGTGGGTGACGCACAGCACTTGCCGCCGCGTGCCCAGCGCCTGCAACAGGCGCCCGACGGTGGCCGCCACCGCGCCGCCGATGCCGCTGTCGACTTCGTCGAACACGAGGGTCGGCACCGCGCCGGCTTCGCTTGCGACCACCGACAGCGCGAGCGCGATGCGCGACAGCTCGCCGCCGGACGCGACGCGAGCGAGCGGTCCCGGGGCCTGCTGGGGATGGCTCGCCACCCGGAACTCCACCGATTCCAGGCCGTAGCTCGCCGGGGCGGGCAACGGCGGGAGTGCAACCTCGAAGCGGCCGCCGGCCATCGCCAGCGTCTGCATGGCTTCGGTGGCGCGATGCGCGAGCTCGCTCGCGTGGAAGCGGCGCTTTTTCGAAAGTTCGCCCGCCGCATCGCGGTACTCGCGCTCGGCTTGCGCGGCGCGCCTCGCGAGCGCCTCCGCGTCCGCCGACTCGGCGAGCGCGGCAAGCCGCGCCTCGGTTTCCGCGAGCAGCGCGGGCAGCGCCTCCGGACGCACGCGATGCTTGCGGGCGACGTCGTGCAGCGCGGCGAGCCGGATTTCGACGCGCTTCAATTCGGCGGGATCGAGGTCGAGCCGGCGCTGGTAGTCGCGCAGTGCGCGTGCGGCCTCCGTGAGCTCGATCGTGGCGGGCTCCAGCAGCGACACCACCTCCCCGAGCGCCGGATCGTGGCCGGTGGCAGCGCGCAGGCGCTGCAGGAGCTGCGACAGGCGCGCGGTGAGCGCGTCGTCGGAATCGGACAGCGCGCCGATCCCGTCGCTCGCGAGATCCTGCAGTTCCGCCGCATGCGCCAGACGCGACTGCGCCGCCGACAGCGTGCGCCACTCCTCTTCCGTCACGTTCAGCGCGGCAAGCTCGCGCCTGCGCTCGGCCAGGAACTCGCGCTCGGACGCGCTCGCCGCCGCGGCGCTGGCGGCGGCGTCGCGGCGCTCCACGGCGCCGCGCCATGCGCGCCAGCGATCCGCCACCTCGCGCGCGAGCGTGGTGAAGCCGCCGAACGCGTCGACGAGATCGCGCTGCGCCTCCGGCTGCCCGAGCGACTGGTGCGCGTGCTGGCCGTGGATCGCGACCAGCATCTCGCCGAGCTCCTTCAGTTGCGCGAGCGTGGCGGCGCTGCCGTTGATCCATGCGCGGCTCTTGCCTTGCGCGTCGAGCACGCGGCGCAGCAGGACCTCGTCGCCGGCGCCTGCCAGCGCCTGCTCCGCGAGCCACGCACCCGCCGCCGGTACGTCGGACACGTCGAACGCCGCGGCGAGCTCCGCCCGTGCCGCGCCCGCGCGCAGCTGCCCCACCTCGAAGCGGTCGCCGAGCAGCAGGCAGAGCGCGTCGAGCAGGATCGACTTGCCGGCGCCCGTCTCGCCGGTGAGCACGGTCAGCCTCGTGTCGAACTCCACGTCGAGGGTCGCGACCACCACGAAGTCGCGGATCGCAAGCGATCGCAGCATGGGGTTACGAGGCCGCGCCGGGGGGCGTGATCCGCTCCGGCGTCGCGCTCCAGTGCAGTTTCTCGCGCAGCGCGGCGAAGTAGTCGTGCCCTTCGGGGTACAGGAAGCGCGCGTGGAACGCGGCGCGGCGCACCGTGACGCAGTCGCCGGGTGCGAGCGTGTAGTGGTCCTGGCCGTCGCAGTGCACTCCGGCGTCGAGCCCCTGCGTGACGCGGATGGCGATGCTGCACTCGTCGGAGATCGCGATCGGCCGATGGGTGAGCGCGTGCGGCGCCACCGGCACCAGCAGGAACGACTTCAACTGCGGCGCGAGGATCGGACCGCCGGCGGACAGCGCGTACGCGGTCGAGCCGGTCGGCGTGGCGACGATGACGCCGTCGGCGCGCAGCGCGTAGGCGAAGCGGCCGTCGATCGCCACCGCGCAGTCGATCATGGTGCCGAGCGAGCCGCGGTTGACCACCGCGTCGTTGAGCGCGAGCGCCTCCTCGCGCTTGCCGTCGGTGTGCTCGATCGCGACCGCGAGCAATGTCCGCCGCTGCTCGAGGTAGCGGCCTTCCAGCATTGCCGTCAGCGTGGCCGTCATGTGTGCGAGCGGGATGTCGGTCAGGAACCCCAGGCGGCCCTGGTTGATGCCGATCAGCGGGACGTCGAAGGGCGCCACCCGCCGCGCCAGCGCCAGCATGGTGCCGTCGCCGCCGACCACGACCGCGAGATCGGCGTGGCGCGCCAGGTCGGCGGCCGGCGCGCTGTCCACGGCGGGCAACGGCGTGCCTTCGTCGATGACCACGGAATGACCGCGCGCGGTGAGGAAATCGGCGAGCTCGGCAAGCGGCGCGGCGAGGGCGGGGCTGCCGTAGCGTCCGACCAGGGCCACGCGGGGAAAGCGTGCGGGTGCGGCCATGGCGGCGATTAAACCACAGGCCATGCCCCGCGGAGGCGGAACCCCGCCTTCGCATTCCTGTCCACGGCGGTAGAATGAAAGATATGCTGGAAGCCCGGGCGCAGCACCTGCTTAAGTCGCTGATCGAACGCTACGTGAGCGACGGCCAGCCCGTCGGCTCGCGCGCGCTGTCGCGTCACTCCGGGCTCGACCTGTCGCCGGCCACCGTGCGCAACGTGATGGCCGACTTGGAGGAGATGGGCTTCATCGCGAGCCCGCACACCTCGGCGGGACGCGTGCCCACGGCGAAGGGCTACCGCTTCTTCGTCGACAGCCTGATGATCACCAAGCCCCTCGATCAGGGCGATATCCACCGTCTCGAGGGCGAGCTCGTCGCCGACCGGCCGCGGGAGCTCGTCAGCACCGCCGCGGGGCTTTTGTCCCAGCTCACCCAGTTCGCCGGCGTGGTGATGACGCCGCGCCGCGTGGATGCGACCTTCCGGCATCTCGAGTTCCTGCGCCTCGCCGAGCGGCGCGTGCTCCTGATCCTGGTCACCGCCGAGGGCGACGTGCAGAACCGGATCCTGCACACCGACCGTGCCTACTCCCACGCGCAGCTCGTGCAGGCCACGACCTTTTTCAACGAGCACTTCGCCGGCCAGCCGTTCTCCGTCATCCGCGGCAGGATCAGCGAAGAGCTGCGCTCGCTCAAGGAAGACATCGCGCGCCTCATGGCGACGGCGGTCGAGGTCGGCGAGGGCGCGTTGAGCGAAGGCGAGGCGCTGGTCGTCACCGGCGAGCGCAACCTCCTCCACAGCGAGGACTTCGCATCCAACATGGACCGGTTGCGGCGCCTCTTCGACCTCTTCGAGCAGAAGACGTCGATCCTGCATCTGCTCGACCTGTCGCAGCGCGCGCAGGGCGTGCGCATCTACATCGGCAGCGAGTCGGGCCTCGTGCCGCTCGACGAGTGCAGCGTGGTGACCGCGCCGTACGAGGCCAACGGCAAGGTGGTCGGCACGCTCGGCGTGATCGG
>JADLEZ010000661.1 GCA_020845855.1 Burkholderiales bacterium | reverse complement strand
GTTGTTGCGCGAGGCCGACCGTCCTGCGGAGGTCATCGCCGCGCGCTTTGCGCAAGGCGCGCGCTGCCTCGCGGCGGCGAAGCAGGGTCGGCTGGCGGGATTCCTGTGGTTCGTGGTCGGCCCGTACGAAGAGGACGAGGTGCGCGCCCGCTTCGTGCCCGAGCCTGCCGGCGCCGCATCCTGGGATTTCGACGTGATGGTGTTGCCGCAGTACCGGATGGGACGACTGTTCAGCTACCTGTGGACGCGCGCGAACGCCGAGCTCGCGAAAGCCGGCGTGCGCCACACGATGTCGCGCATCTCCGCGTTCAACGCGGGGTCGCTCGCGTCGCACCAGCGGCTCGGCGCGACCATCGCCGGCAGCGCATTGTTCGTGTGCGCCGGGCGCCTGCAGGTGATGCGCTCGTCGCTGCGGCCGCATTGGCACGTGTCGTGGCGTCCCGACCAGCGGCCGGTGCTGATCGTCGCGGCGGCCGGCGGCGCGGTATCGAAATCGGATCCAATACCCGGAGTGGTGCAATGAGCGCGGCAGTCGCAAACCAGGTACGCGAGATCCTGCGTGACGTCTTGGGCCTCGGCGCGCGCGCGGACGAGTTCGCGCCGGCGTCGCCCCTGCTCGGTGCGCTCCCGGAGCTCGACTCGATGGCGGTGGCCAACGTGATCGCGGCGATCGAGGATCGCATGGGCTTCGTCGTCGACGACGACGATATCAGCGGCGCCACGTTCGAGACCTTCGGATCGCTGGTCGAGTTCGTCGCCGCCCGCTGCGGGTGACCGTGGGCGCATCGCCGGTTGCCGGGCATTTCCTTGCCGCAGCTGCCGGGCCGCTCGCCGTCGTGGTCTTCGCGCCGCCGGCGGGAACGCACCGCTTTTCCGTCCTCTACGTTCCGCCCTTCGCGGACGAGATGAACAAGTCGCGGCGGATGGCCGCGCTGCAAGCGCGTGCGCTGGCCGCGATCGGCGGGCAGGTCGCGCTGGTCGATCTGCGCGGCACCGGCGACAGCGCGGGCGATCATGCCGGCGCGGCGTGGGAGGGCTGGCACCAGGACATCGAATCGGCGTGGTCGTGGCTCGGGCAGCGCTCGGACGTGCCGTGCGTGCTATGGGGATTGCGGCTCGGCGCCCTGCTCGCCGTGGAAGCAGCGGCTCGCGGCCGCATCGCCCCGGCGGCCCTTCTCCTGTGGAACCCGGTGACGAGCGGGCGCGCATACTTCAACCAGGTACTGCGTGTGGCCACGATCCAGGAGCGGCTGTCCGAGGGCGGCGGCCTCGACGCCAAGGCGCTGCGGGCTGCCCTGGCCGCGGACAAGACGGTGGAAGTCGCGGGCTACGAACTCGCCCCGGCGCTCGTGTCGGTGGCCGAGAAGGTCGATCTCATGACGCTTGGCTCGCCGCGTTGTCCCGTGATCTGGCGCGACGTCGCCGAGTCGCTCGCGCCCGCGACGCAACGCATCGCGGAGCGCTTCAAGGCCGCGGGCGCCGAGGTGGATGTCGCGGCGGTCGCAGGGTCGCAATTCTGGGCCGCGCAGGAGATCACGCAGGCGCCCGCGCTGGTTGCTTCGACGACGGCGGCGATCGCCGCGCGGTTGCCGGACCTCGCGAGGCTGCCCGCATGAGTGCGCCTGCATCCGCCTGCGAGGAACGGTTCCTGACCTTCCCGTGCGAAGGATCGCACTGCGTCGGCATCCTGACCCTGCCGGCGAACGCAACGGCTTCCTTGCCCGGCGTCGTGGTCGTGGTGGGCGGTCCGCAGTATCGCGTCGGCAGTCATCGCCAGTTCACGCTTCTTGCGCGATCCTTGGCCGAAGCCGGCATTCCAACGTTGCGCTTCGACTACCGCGGCATGGGCGACAGCGAGGGCGAGCCGCGCACGTTCGAGGACATCGACGCGGATATCCGCGCGGCCGTCGACGCGCTGTGTCGCGAGACCGGTGTCGCACGCGTGGTCCTGTGGGGATTGTGCGACGGCGCCTCGGCGGCGCTGATCTACGCCGCGACCGACGCACGCGTGGCGGGCGTGACGGCGCTCAATCCCTGGGCGCGGTCGGAGCAGGGCGAAGCGGTTACGCGCCTGCGCCATTACTACGTCAGGCGTGTGCTCGCCGGCGACTTCTGGCGCAAGATCGTGAGCGGACGCTTCCGGCCCGCGGCATCGGCCGGGCACCTCGCGGCGACGCTGCGCACGGCCGCACAGGCCGGCGCGCGGGCCGGCTTCCTCGAGCGGATGGAGGCGGGCTGGCGCGCGTTCGCCGGCCCGGTGCTGTTCCTGTTAAGCGGCCGCGACTTGACCGCCCGCGAGTTCGAGTCGTGGGCCGACGCTTCGCCGCGCCGCCGCGCGCTCTTCTGCGCCGCGCGCGTGGTGTCCTTTGCGCAGGCCGACCACACGTTCTCCGACCGGGCCTCGCGCGATGCCGCCGCGGCGGCGACCCTCGAATGGATCGGGCGCATCGACGGCGGGCGCTGACGCGTCTCGGCGCAATCCTGCTGGCGCCGCTCGCGGGCCCGGCCGCTGCCGCGGAAGTGCGCGCGGGTCCCGAGCGCTATCGCGAGGCCGTGCGGGCGCTGCGCCCCGGCGACACGCTGCGCCTGGAGCCGGGGACCTACGCGCAGGGGCTCGATGTTCATCGTCTCATCGGTACGGCGGACAAGCCGATCGTCATCACGGGTGCGGCCGGAATCTCGCGCAGCGTCCTGGTCGCAACCCCGGGGCGGAACACCATCAGCATCGTCGACTCCGCCTTCGTGCGCATCGCCGACCTCGACCTCGACGGCCGCAACGTCGCGGTCGACGCGGTCAAGGCGGAGGGCACGTCGCGCTTCGCGCATCACATCGAGCTTTCGCGGTTGCGCATCTCGCGCTTTGCCGCGAGCCAGCAGAACGTCGGCATCTCGACCAAGTGCCCCGCTTGGAACTGGACCCTGCGCGGAAACCGCATCGACCACGTCGGCACCGGCCTGTATCTCGGCAACTCCGACGGCTCGGCGCCGTTCGTGCGCGGCGTGATCGAAGGCAACGTCGTGTCCGGCACGCGTGGCTACGCGATGCAGATCAAGCATCAGCTGACCTGGCCGATCGAGCTGGAGGCGCTGGCCGGCAACGGTGAGACCGTCATCCGCTACAACACGCTCGCCAAGCGCGCCAACAGCAGCCAGGGCGAGCTCGCGCGGCCGAGCCTGCTGCTCGGGCACTGGCCGGTATCCGGGCGCGGGTCGGGCGAGCGTTACCTCGTGTACGGCAACCTGCTGCTCGACAATCCCACCGAGGCGCTGTTCCAGGCGGAGGGCAACGTGACGCTGTACAACAACGTCTTCGTGAACCGGCATGGCGACGGTGTGGCGATCCGCGAGCACAACGACATTCCGCGCGAGATCGTGATGCGGCACAACACCGTGGTTGCGCGCGGCGTCGGCGTACTGTTGCGCAACGCGGCGCCGGGCGCGCGGCAGACCGTCGCCGGCAACGCGATCTTTGCCGGGAGTGTGGACCCCGCAAGCCTCGCGCAGGGCAATGCGGTGCACGCGTACGATGACGCCGCGACGTACTTGCGCGCATTCTCCGCGGACTCGCCAGTGCTCGACCTCGCTCCGCGCGGCGGGCGCCTCGCCGATGCGACGCAGTACCGGCCCGAAGCGCTGCCCGACCTCGGTCTCGATTTCGATCGCCGGCCGCGTGGTGCGGGCACCTTCGGCGCGTACGCCGGTACGGCGCCCGCCAGGCCGGACCGCTTCCGCCTGTGATGGCCGAGCCCGATTTTTACGCGGAGCCGGCGCGGCTGCCGCGCGTCCTGGCCGCGCTGGCCGCGGCCGTGTTCGCCGGCGCCGGCGTCTTCGTCGCCGCTCACCATCCCCTGTCGCCGGTCGTCGTCCTCGCGCTTTTTGTCGGGTGGGCGCTCGCCGCGTCGCGTCTCGCGTGGCTGCCGCTGTTCGCCGTACCCGCGCTGCTTCCCGTCGTCGATCTCGCGCCGTGGACCGGCTGGATCGCCGTGGAGGAGTTCGACCTTTTGGTGCTGGGTGCGCTGGCGGGCGGCTACGCGCACCTGGTGGCATCGCCCTCGCGCGCGGATGCATCGGCGCGCGCGGGCTTCGCGCTGGCGGGCTCGTCCTGGGTGGCGCTGTTCCTGGTGTCGCAGGTGGTGGCGTTGTATCGCGGCGTTCTCGATGCGGGCGGCTGGTCGTTCGACTGGACGCAGGGCTACGACGGCCCGCTCAACAGCGTGCGCATCGCGAAGTCCTTCCTGTTCGCGGTTTTCTTCTACCCGATCCTGCGCGCACGCTGGCGGGAGGATAGCGAAGCCGCGCAGCGCGTGCTGGTTGCGGGCCTCGTGGCCGGACTCGTCGCGGCTTCGCTCGCAGTGGCCTGGGAGCGGCTCGCCTTTACCGGCTTGCTGAATTTCTCGACCGACTACCGCACCACCGCGCTGTTCTGGGAGATGCACGTGGGCGGCGCCGCGCTCGACGGCTTCCTCGCACTGACGCTGCCGTTCGTCATCTACGGCGCGTATCGCGCCCGCAGCCGCGCCTTGCGCGCGCTCTGTCTCGGCACCGCCGCGCTCGCCGCCTACGCAGCGCTGACGACCTTCTCACGGGGCGTGTACGTCGCCACCGTGGTCTCGCTGGCCCTGTCGTATTGGCTGGTGCAGCGACAGCGCGCACCGGACGCGCGACGCGCAGGCCGCCGCGTGCTTTGGATGAGCACGATCGTTGCGCTGGTTTCGGCACTCGGGGCGTACTACGTGTTTCGCCACGGCGGCTACCGGGCGCTGGCCGCGATGGCGGCGGTGGCGGTGCTCACCTTCCCGGTCGCCCATGTCGCGCGCGGCTCCGGCTTGGCAACCGCCGCCGTCGCGCTTGGTATCGGCGTTGGGGGGCTCGGCTGGCTCTTGTCGGGATTCCTGCCGAAGGGGCCGTATGTCGTCTTCGCGCTCTTTGCGCTGGCGACGACGGTGGCAACCTTTGCCGCGCTCGCCGGCAAGGGCCGGAACGCACGACTCGCCTCGGTGGCAGGCTACGTTGCGATGCTGCTGTCGGCCATCGTGGTCGCGCGCCACTGGGGCGGTGCCGAGGCGTTTGCCGATGCCGGGACCGTGGGTGCGGTCCTGTTCGCGATCTGGGTCGTGGCCGTGTCGCGGCGTACACCCGGAATACCAGACACGCCAACGACCTGGAAGCAGGCCGGCATCGCGACCCTTGCTGCCGCCGGGATCGTCGCGGTGTTCTCCGGTGGGGCCTACATGTCGGAGCGCTTCTCCACCGCCGAGCAGGACCTGGCCGACCGCCTGCACCACTGGCGCACGGGGCTCGCACTGTTGCGCACGCCCGGCGACTGGGCCCTGGGCCGCGGCCTCGGGCGCTACCCCGCGGCGTACCTCTTCGGCTCCCCGGAGGGTGTCATCCCCGGCGGCTATCGGGTGGCGAGCGACGGCGACCGCCACCGCCTGGTGCTGTCGAGCCCCAGCTACCCAATCAGTTTCGGCGACGCGTTCCGCGTGTCGCAGCGGGTGAGCCCGGCGGCGGACGTGTACACGGTGAGGGCGAGGGTGAGGGTGAAGCATCCAGCCCATCTTCACTTCGAGATTTGCGAAAAGCATCTCCTGTACAGCGGCGAGTGCGCCATCATGCAGCGCACGGTGGAGCCGGAGGGGGAGCGCTGGCAGGATGTCGCGCTTACCCTGGACGCGACCAAGCTCTCGCGCGGACGCTGGTTCGCGCCCAACCTCGCGGCGTTCTCGATCACGGTGGAGACGAGCAGCCGGGCCGTGGAGATCGGCCGGGTGAGCCTCACCCGCCGCGACGGCACCGAAGTTCTTGCCAACGGTGACTTTTCACAAGGCATGGCGCACTGGTTTTTCACCAGCGACCGCTATCACCTGCCGTGGCACTTCAAGAGCCTGCTCGGCAACGTCCTGTTCGAGCAAGGATGGCTCGGGCTTGCCGCGTTCCTGGTGCTGATCGCGTTCGCGCTTGGCCGGCTGGCCCTCGGGCGCGCCTCCGCTCACCCCCTGGCGCCGTTCCTGGCGGCGGCGCTGGCCGGGTTCCTGGTCGTAGGCGGCTTCGACAGCCTGCTCGATGCGCCGCGGGTAGCCTTTCTCTTCTACGTCCTGCTGCTCGTGGCGCTGTCGATCCGGGGCTGGCTGGCGGAGGCCGGCTAGGCTGACACAGAGGGACCAGACTGGCTGGACGCGCATTCGCCCGCTAGTGGGCGCAGTGCCCGAGCTCGATTCGATGGCGGTCGCCTGCGTCATCGCGGAAAAAGTCGGCGACGGCGACCATTCGTCGTTCATAGCGGCACGCTCAGCGGCAACCACGACCCGCGTGCGATAGCAATGGCATATTCAACAGTTCCCCTTCGCCAATGCTCCGTCGCCCGTCGGGTCCGGCGGGAGCATGCTCGGAGCTCTCTTCCGGCTCTGATTATTCTCGCGGTTATGCCAGGTACTTTGTCAATCGCGCGCAAAATCACCAAAACTCGAAGTCATGGCCGCCAGGCATGCTTGGTTCAGGTGTCTGAAAAGTAGCGTACAAAAGTGTGGAATGCAGCAGGTACGCTGCATAGAACTGCTTGTGGATTGCGATCAATCGAAGCGTCCGCCGATTTGGTGTATTTTATCGGATTCCTGACGCATGACGTGACGCGCCGGGCCCAGTTCGAGTGATCTTAAGTCGCACATTGAAGAGCTTCGCTAAGGTTCCGCGTGCGGCGCAGCTTGCAAGAAAAAGAACGGAGACGGAGCATGGGGCGATGAGTCCGGACGCACTGGAAGCTGGGGAGGGTCATTCGCGCTGGAACGTCTCCGGCGCGATGCTCTTCCAGCTTTGCACCGAGTTGTTCTGCGTCGTCCTCGCCGTGGCGCTCGCCCTTCGGCTGCATCACATGCCGGACGTGCCCGTGCTCGCGACGCTGGGGCCCGCCTTTGTCTTTGCCGTTTTCATGGTCTTGATGCTCGGCGTGCTCGGCATGTACCAGCACGACCGCAAGTTCGGCCTGCCATCGTATGGGGCGCGAGTCGTGCTGGCGATGCTGATCGCGGTACCGCTCGCCTACTACACCGCGGACGTCATGCCGGGCGGGAGGCCGTTCCAGGAGACCGTCGGGCAGTCGGTGTTGCTCGCCTTCGCGGCCCTCGTTCTGGTGCGCCAGCTCGTTACGGGCCCCGTGGTGCGCATGATGGTGCCCCATCGCGTGCTCGTGCTCGGTACCGGTCCGGAAGCGAAACTCGTCGAGGCGTCTCTCGGCGCGGCGGCCACACCGGGGCTGCGCCTCGTAGGTTTCTACGCGCTGGAGAAAGTCGCCGAGACGGTGGTGTCGCCCAATCGCATCGTCGCGCGCCGCGGGTCCCTCGACGAGACGGTGCGAACCCTGGGCGTGGACGAGATCATCGTGGCCGTGCGCCAGCAGCGCGGCGGCGTGCTGCCGCTGCGGGGGCTCCTCGATTGCCGCCTCGCCGGCGTGCGCGTGACCGACCTCGCGCGCTTTTTCGAGCGCGTCCACGGGCAGATTCCCATCGACTCGCTCAAGGCGAGCTGGCTCATCTACGGCAACGGCTTTCGCCAGGGCCGCGTGCGCACCATCGTCAAGCGCAGCGTCGATATCGTCGTGTCGCTTGCGCTCCTCGTCGCTGTCCTGCCGCTCATGCTCGCCGCGGCGATCGTGATCGCGCTGGAGTCGGGATTGCCCGTCGTTTACCGCCACGAGCGGGTCGGCCTGCGGGGAAAGACCTTCCAGCTTCTGAAGTTCCGGAGCATGCGCCAGGACGCCGAGCACGACGGCAAGGCGGCATGGGCAAAGGTCGGCGACCCGCGGGTCACGAGCTTCGGGCGGCTCATGCGCCGCATGCGTATCGACGAGCTCCCTCAGCTCATCAACGTGCTGCGCGGCGAAATGAGTTTCGTGGGTCCGCGCCCTGAGCGTCCGGTGTTCGTGTCGATGCTGACCGAACAGGTGCCTTTCTACGCCGTCCGCCACAGCGTGAAGCCGGGTATCACCGGGTGGGCGCAGGTGCGGTACTCTTACGGCGCCAACGTCGAGCAATCGATAAAGAAGCTCGAGTACGATCTTTACTACGTCAAGAATCACACGCTCCTGCTGGACCTGCGTATCCTGCTCGAGACCGCCCGCGTAGTCGTGCGCGGCGAGGGAGCGCGGTAACGCGGCGCGCCGGGCGGGATGCTGCCGTGACCGACCACGACCTGGCGACTATCGGTGTATGGAGCTACGGCCTCGGCGCCGTCGGCTACGTCGCGTTCGTCATCCGCCTGCTGCTAGGCTGGCGACCGGGGGTGCGCGCGGGCCTGCTGCTCGCCGCGACGATCGTCAGCGCCGCCTGGGCCTGCCTCGGCGTGGCCGTCTCCTACCGTCCCGGCATGAACCTGTGGGTCGCCTCGGTATTTGCCGATGCCTTGCGCTACGCGTGCTGGTTCCTGTTCCTGGGGGCCTTGCTGCGGGGTGCCGCAACCGCGGATGCTTCCGCGCGCTCGGGGCCCACGCTGTGGATCGTCGTGGTTGCCGTGGCGCTGGTCCCCGCTTGTGTCTTCTTCCTGTATGCGCCGCCCGCGATGGCGGTGGCGGAACCGGTGCTGCGGACGGCCGGGCTTGCCCTGCGCGTGGGCCTCGCGGTGCTGGGCCTGGTGCTCGTCGAGCAGGTGCTGCGTCGCGCGCAGCCGTCGGCGCGCTGGGCGTTGAAGCCGCTGTGCGTCGGTCTTGGCGGCCTGTTCGCGTTCGATCTGTACCTGTTCGCCGACGCGATGTTGTTCAGCCTCCTCGACCCGCATATCTGGATCGCCCGCGGCGCGGCGACGGCGTTCGTGATCCCGTTCATCGCCGTGGCGACCGCGCGCAATCCGACGTGGACGATCGAGATGCACCTGTCGCGCGGTGCGGTGATGAATTCGACGGCCGTGCTGGTATCGGCCGCGTTCCTCCTGCTCGTCGCCGGCGCGGGCTACCTCATGCGGCTGGTCGGCGACGACTGGGGTCGCGCACTGCAGATCGAGGTCTTCTTCTTCGCGCTGCTCGTCGGCATCCTGCTGGTGACCTCGGGAAGGTTCCGCTCCCGGCTGCGGGTGTTCGTGAGCAAGCATTTTTTTTCCTATCGCTACGACTACCGCGAGGAATGGCTGCGCTTCACGCGCACGCTCGCCGACGCGAAGGGCGTTCGCGACGTGCAGCAGAGAACGATCGAGGCGCTCTCGCACCTCGTCGAGAGTCCCGCCGGCGCGCTGTGGCTGCGCGGGCGCGAGGCCGCCTACCGGGTCGCGGCGACCTGGAACCTGGGCGCGCTCGACGCCAGCGAGCCGGCGGACGGCTCGCTGGCAACGTTCCTGGGGCGCACCGGATGGGTCGTGGACCTGTCCGAGCTCGCGGCCGACCCCAAGGCCTATCCCGATCTCGTGGTGCCGGCCTGGCTCTCCGGCGTGCCCGCGGCCTGGCTGGTGGTACCGTTGGCAGGGTCCGACGGCCTCTTGGGATTCGTCGTGCTCGCCAAGGCCCGCGCCCCGCTGGAAGTGAACTGGGAGGTCCGCGACCTGCTCAAAGCAGCAAGCCGGCACGCGGCGAGCTACCTGGGCCAACTGCGAGCGACGGAGGCCCTGGTCGAGGCGCAGAAGTTCGATGCCTTCAATCGCATGTCCGCCTTCGTCGTCCACGATCTGAAGAACCTCGTTGCCCAATTGTCCTTGATGCTGAAGAACGCCGAGCGACACCGCGACAATCCGCAGTTCCAGCGCGACATGCTGAGCACCGTGCAGCATGTCGTGGATCGCATGAACCAGCTTATGCTCCAGCTTCGTACGGGGGCAACACCGGTGAGCAATCCGGGACTCACCAACGTCGAGGCGATCGTGCGCAAAGTCTGCCAGGCGCTCGAGCGCGCCGATGCGCCGATCGCGCTACAGCTCGCGCCCGGGCTCGTTGCGCTCGGCCACGAGGATCGCCTCGATCACGTCATCGCGCACCTCGTGCAGAATGCGCTGGACGCGACCGCGACGGGCGGACGGGTAAGCGTTCGCACGTCCCGCGAGGGAGGTTTTGCCGTGCTCGACGTCGCCGACACCGGAGTCGGCATGAGCCCGGAGTTCGTCCGCGAGCGGCTGTTCCGGCCATTCGAAACAAGCAAGGCCACCGGCATGGGCATCGGCGTCTACGAAAGCGCACAGTATGTGAACTCCATCGGGGGCACGATCGAGTTCGACAGCACGCCCGGCGCCGGCACGCGTGTGCGGCTGCGCCTGCCTGCCGCCGACAGCCCGGCACCCCCGCCGCGGGTGGAGGCAGTCGCATGAGTCCGGGGGAAGTCCATTGACCGACTCGCGCCGCCCGCTCCTCATCGTCGAGGACGACCCCGCGCTGCGAAAGCAGATGCAGTGGGCGTTCGACAAGTACGAGACGGTCGTGGCCGACAGCCGCGAATCCGCGATCGCGCAATTGCGGCGATACGAGCCGCCGGTGGTCACCATGGACCTCGGGCTTCCGCCGTTTCCGGACGATCCCGCGGAGGGCCTGCGCCTGCTCGAGGAGATCCATGCGCTCGCGCCCGAGACCAAGGTTGTCGTGCTCACCGGACAGAGCGACCGCGCGCACGCGTTGCGAGCGATCGCGCTCGGCGCCCACGATTTCTGCACCAAGCCGTTCGAGCCGGAGCTACTCACCTGGACCATCGAGCGGGCGTTCCGCGTATACGAGCTGCAGGAAGAGAACCGGCGCCTGCAGACGCTGCAGCATGCGCCGGCCATGTCGGGCCTCGTCACGCGCGATCCAACGATGCAGCGCGTATGCCGCACCGTGGAGAAAGTGGCGCCGACCTCCGCGACCGTCCTGATCCTCGGCGAGTCCGGTACCGGCAAGGAGCTCATCGCGCGCGCGGTCCACGACCTTTCGCCGCGGCAGGGCAAGCGGTTCGTCGCCATCAACTGCGCCGCGATTCCCGAGAACCTGCTCGAGAGCGAGCTGTTCGGCTACGAGAAGGGCGCGTACACCGGTGCGGCGAAGCAGACCATCGGCAAATTCGAGGCGGCCAACGGCGGCACCTTGTTCCTCGACGAAATCGGCGACCTTCCGGTGTCCCTGCAGGCGAAGCTCCTGCGCTTCCTGCAGGAGCGCGTCATCGAGCGTGTCGGCGGCCGCCAGGAAATCCCCGTCGACGTCCGCATCGTATGCGCGACGCACCGCAGCCTGAAGGATCTGATCGCCGCTGGCAGCTTTCGCGAGGATCTCTATTACCGCCTCGCCGAGATCGTGGTCGAGCTACCCCCGTTGCGCGACCGCAAGGGCGATGCCGCGCTCCTCGCGCATGCTTTCGTGCGGCGCTCGAGCAAGGAGCAGGGTACCGGCGAGAAGACGTTGATGCCCGACGCAATCGAGGCGATCGATCGCCACACGTGGCCGGGCAACGTGCGCGAGCTCGAGAACGTCGTCAAGCGTGCGGTCATCATGTCGGATGGCCAGGTGATCACGGCCGCCGACATAGGCATCGATGCCGCAGCCACGGAGGGCCGCTCGCTGAACCTCCGCCAGGTTCGCGACGACGCGGAAAAGGATGCCGTGCTGCGCGTGCTCGGGAGGGTCAACGGAAACCTGAGCAAGGCGGCCGAGCTCCTCGGCGTCAGCCGCCCCACGCTTTACGATCTCATGCACCGGTTCGGCCTTCGATGAAGAAGCCAGCGCGCCGGCGAGGAGGGAGCCCATGAAGACCTTGCGTTGCCCGGCCGCAGCACTGGCCGCGCTTGCCGTCGTGGCTCTGCTTGCCGGTTGCGGGCGCGGCGACTCCGCTTCGTACGTCGCGTCGGGTGAAGGCTACCTCGCGAAGGCGAACTATCCGGCGGCGGCGATCGAGTTCAAGAACGCGCTGAGCCGCGATCCCGAGAACGCGAAAGCGCGCTTCCTGCTCGGCACGGCGCTGCTCGAAAGCGGCGATCCGGTCGCGGCCAACACCGAGCTGCGCAAGGCGCTCGCGTTGCGCTACGGCGGGGACGAGGTCTATCCCGTGCTCGCGCGCGCGTGGGTGCAGCGGGGTGCGCCGCGCGCCGAGCTCGGCGAGTTCGCCGATATGAGCCTCACGGCCGCGCATGCGAAGGCGGAAGTCGCGGCGATGCTCGCCGCTGCATACATGTCGTATCGGCAGCCGCGGGAGGCCAAGGCGCAGGTCGAGGCGGCGCTCGCGATCGAGCCTGCGAACGTGAACGCGCGACTGCTGGGCGCGCGGATCATGGCGTCGGAAAAGGACACCAAGGGCGCACTCGCTGCCGTCGACGAGATCCTGGTGGCGGTGCCCGACAATCTCGACGTCCTGATGCAGAAGGCCGAGATCGAGCTCGCGATCGGCGATCGTCCCGCAGCCACGCGAACCCTGGAACGCATTGTAGGCTTGCGCCCAGGCATACCTCATGCACGCTATCTGCTCGCTTCCAGTTATGTGCAGGCGAAGGAATTCGACAAGGCCGCGGCGCAGGTCGAAGTGCTCAAGAAGCTTGCGCCCACGGATGTCCGTACGCTTCACGGCGTCGCGATGGTCGCGTTCGCGCGCGGGGACATCCCCGTCGCATTGGATGCCGTACAGCGCGCGCTGCAGGCTTCTCCGAATTTCTTGCCGGCCCGGTATCTGTCGGGCCTCATCGATATGCGGCGCGGCGCCTACGAGTCGGCCGAGCAATCGTTGAAGGACGTGGTCGCCAAGTCGCCCGGCGATCTCGGCGCGCGCCTCGGGCTTGCCCAGGCTCTTCTCATGCGAGGCCAGCCGCTGCGGGCCAAGGAGCTCGTCCAGGGCTTGCTCAAGGAGCATCCGAACGATGCGAGCACGCTTCGGATCGCCGGGGAAGTCGAGTTGGCGTTGCGGCAGCCCGCGAAGGCCGAGGAGTATATCGAGCGTGCCAATGCCCTCGACGATAGCAACATCAACGGCCGCGTGAGGCTAGCGCAGGTGCGTCTGGCCAAGGGAGAAACCGCCGAGGGCCTGCGTGAGCTCGAGAGCCTCTCCGCCTCGGATGCCGAGAAGCGGGAGCCGGACGTAGCGCTCATCCAGGCGCACTTGCGCACCCACGAGTACGACAAGGCACTGGCGGCGGCCGATGCCCTGATCAAGAAGCAGCCGAAGAGCGCCTTTGCCTACAACGTCAAGGGCGCGGTCTACGCGGCCAAGGGGGACCTCAAGAATGCGCGTCAATCCTACGACAAGGCGATCTCCCTCGATCCCAATCTCGTTTCGGCGTTGTTCAACCTTGCCAACCTCGATGGCCTCGAACGCAAATTCGCCGATGCGAAGACGCGCTTTGAACAGGTTCTGGTCAAGGAGCCCAAGTCCGAGCGCGCGCTGCTCGGCCTGACCCAGGTCCTGGTCGCGTCGGGAGCGCCAGCGAAGGACGTCGTCGCGTCGCTCGAGCGTGCAGTTGCCGCGAATCCGAGTTCTCCGACAGCCCGGCAAGCGCTCATTTCCTATCACGCGACCCAGAAGGATTGGCCCTCGGCTATTCGCGCGGCCCAGGCAGCGCAAGCCGCGATTCCCGATGTCCCGGCGATCCTTGAACTGCTGGGGGCCGCACAAATCATGGCCGGCGAGCGCAACCAGGCGATCGAGACGTTCCAGCGGCTCGCGCGCTTGCAGCCGGACAATCCGGTGCCGCTGATGCGCATTGGCGGCATCCACGCGAGCCAGAAGAACTACGCCGATGCGATCGTGTCGCTGAAGAATGCGTTGAGCGTCGCGCCCGCCAACCCTGCCATCTGGATCGCCCTGGCCGCGGTGTATGCCGAGAGCAAGAGCACGGATGCCGGATTTGCCGAGGCGCGCCGGCTGCAGAAGGATCTGACCACGCGAACGGCCGGGTACGCGCTCGAAGCGGAGCTCTTGGCCGCGCAAAAGAAGGACGCCGAGGCGATCGCGGCCTACCGCGCCGCGCTCGCCCGCGATCCGGTGCCGCTTGCCATGGTGCGCCTGCACGGGCTCCTCCTGCGGTCCGGCAAGCCGGACGAAGCGGCCGCCCTGGCGCAAAAGTGGCTCGCGGATCATCCGAAGGATGTGGTGGTGCTGACGCACCTTGGGCAGGTCAGCCTCGCCAAGAGTGAGTATCAGCGGGCTGCGGATTACCTCCGTACCGCGAGCGAGGTGCAGCCCAACAACGTGACCGTGCTCAACGATCTTGCCTGGGCGCTGACCGAAGCGGGCGATCCGAAGTCGGTCGAGTACGCGCAACGCGCCTATCGCCTCGCGCCGAATAATCCGGCCGTGGTCAACACCTACGGCTGGGCGCTGGCGCAGAGCGGCGACACGACCCAAGGCATCCAGCTGCTGCGGCGCGCGCTCGACCTCGACCCAGGCAGCGCCAACCGCCGGCTGTACCTTGCACGCGCGCTGATCAAGAGCGGCGACAAGGCGGGCGCGCGCAAGGAGCTCGAGATCGTCGCCAAGGCGGACTCCGCGCCTGCCCGCACGCAGGCGGAGCAGCTATTGAAGCAACTCTGAAGGCCAGCAACATGATGCAGAACCCGATCGAAGGCGAGAGTGTACGCACGACGCGCGTGGTTTCGTGCCGTTTCCGGCGGCCGTCCGACGGGCCGCCCCTAGGACGGCTGCCTGACATCAACCTCGATGCAAAAGGCGCAACGCTGTTTCCTCGTTATCCTTAGGACGGCTCGGACGCCTTTTGCATCGACCTGCTAAATGGAGCACGACGTGTACGAAGCACCTTCCGCCTCTGTCGCCATTCCCGCCTCCGAAGGCGCGGCGCGGGGCACTGCGGCCACCACGACTGTCGCCGTGGTCGGGCTGGGCTACGTGGGGTTGCCGCTCGCGGTCGAGTTCGGCAAGCGGTATACGACCATCGGCTACGATCTTTCCCAGGCGAAGATCGACGCCTATCGCCGTCACTACGACCCCACGGGCGAGGTGGCGGCCGACGAGCTCAAGGCAGCGGCCAAGCTGATTCCGAGCGCGGATCCCGCCATGCTGGCGCGCGCCGATTTCATCATCGTGGCCGTTCCCACGCCCATCGACGACGCGCACCAGCCCGACTTCCGCCCGCTGCTCGGCGCGAGCGAGGTAGTCGGCCGGCACCTGAAGCGCGGCGCGACCGTCGTCTTCGAATCGACCGTGTACCCGGGCGCCACGGAGGAGATCTGCGTGCCGGTGCTCGAGAAGGCCTCCGGGCTCGCGTGGAAGCGCGACTTCTTCGTCGGCTACTCGCCCGAGCGCATCAACCCCGGCGACCGCGAGCACACGCTGACGAGGATCACCAAGGTCGTGTCCGGCGACACGCCGGAGACGCTCGAGCGCGTCGCGGCCGTCTATGGAAGCGTGGTGACCGCAGGCGTGCATCGCGCGAGCTCCATCAAGGTGGCTGAAGCCGCGAAAGTCATCGAGAACACGCAGCGCGACCTCAACATCGCGCTCATGAACGAGCTGTCGCTCATCTTCCATCGCATCGGCATCGATACCCTCGAAGTGCTCGAGACGGCGGGAACCAAATGGAATTTCCTGCCCTTTCGCCCCGGGCTGGTGGGAGGGCACTGCATCGGCGTCGATCCGTACTACCTCACGCACAAGGCGGACATGCTGGGCTATCACCCGCAGGTCATCCTCGCCGGCCGCCGCATCAACGACGGCATGGGCAAGTACATCGCGGCGGAGACGGTGAAGCACCTCGTCCGGGCAGGGGTGGCGGTGAAGGGCTGCGACATCAACGTGCTGGGCCTCACGTTCAAGGAGAACTGCCCCGACTTGCGCAACTCGCGCGTCATCGACGTGATTCGCGAGCTCGAGTCCTATGGCGCCCGTGTACACGTGCACGACCCGATCGCCGATCCCGACGAGGCGATGCTCGAGTACGGCGTCGCGCTCGAGGGCTGGGACGATCTGCCGCGCGCCGCCGCGCTCGTTGCCGCGGTCGCGCACCGGACGTTTCGCGCGTGTCCGCTCGATCTCATGCTTGCGAAGCTCGCGCCCGGCGGCTTGTACGTCGACGTCAAGTGCCAGGCCGACGCCGCCGAACTGCGCGCGCGCGGGGTCGCGGTGTGGAGGTTGTGATGCCGGAGGAAGCGGCATTGCCGAATGCATTCGCGGAGGCCCGCGACGACCTGCGACGGCGTCCCTTGCGCTGGCTTGTCACCGGCAGCGCCGGGTTCATCGGCTCGCACCTCCTGCAGGCGCTGCTGCGCTTCGACCAGGAGGTGGTGAGCCTGGACAACTTCGCCACCGGCTACCGGCGCAACTTGGACGAGGTGCGCGATGCGGTGGGTCCGTCGCGGTGGGCGCGGCATACGTTCATCGAGGCCGACATCGTCGATCCCGCGACGTGCGTTCGGGCCTGCGAGAAGGTGGACATCGTGCTCCACCAGGCGGCGCTGGGGTCGGTACCGCGCTCGATCGAGGACCCGCTGCGCACGCATGCGGCGAACGCGACGGGCTTCCTCAACATGCTGGTCGCCGCGCGCGATGCCGGCGCCTCCCGCTTCGTCTACGCGGCGTCGAGCTCCACCTATGGCGATCATCCGGGGTTGCCCAAGGTCGAGGACAGCATCGGCCGTCCGCTGTCGCCTTATGCGGTGACCAAGCTCGTCGACGAGCTGTACGCAGGCGTGTTCGGCCGCTGCTACGGCCTCGCCACCGTGGGGTTGCGCTACTTCAATGTGTTCGGCTCGCGCCAGGATCCGAACGGCGCGTACGCGGCCGTGATTCCGCGCTGGGTCGACGCGATGCTGACGGGCACGCCGATCGTCATCCACGGCGATGGCGAGACGACCCGCGATTTCTGCCACGTCGCCAACGTCGTGCAGGCCAACATCCTCGCGGCGGTGGCCATGGAGCCGCGCGCGGAGCATCAGGTGTTCAACGTTGCGGTTGGCGGGCGCACGTCGCTCAACGAGCTCGTCGCGCTGCTGCGCGAGCTCGTGCAGGAGCGTCATCCGGGACTCGCGGTGCCGTCGCCGGTGCACGGCGAGCCCCGCGTTGGCGACATCCGGCACTCGCAGGCGGACATCGCCAAGGCGCGCCGGCTGTTGGGTTACGAGCCCGTGTACGACGTGCGCAACGGCCTGCGCGAAGCCCTGCCGTGGTACGAATCGACGTCCGCCTCCAATGCGGCGCGCATGTCCGATGCCCGAGGCGCCGCTTAGCCGTGGCGTCACGCTCGGCGTCGCAGCGCTCGCCATCCTGGGAGCGTGCAACACCTGGGGGCAGGCGCTCGCCGAATCGGAAAATCCGCGGGTGACGCAGGC
>JADLEZ010000660.1 GCA_020845855.1 Burkholderiales bacterium | reverse complement strand
GCCGCCCGCGTACAGCCACGCGCCCGGAAACCCGAAAGCGGGGCGCGGTCCGTCGGTGAGGCCGAGCAGCCGCCGATAGAACTCGACGGTGCGCGGCACGTCGTCGGTCAGGATGGTGAAGTGATTCATGGCCGATACGGTCATTGCATTTCCTCGCGGGCACGTGACGCTTCCCCCGAAGGGGCGGCCCTCGCGGGCGGCCCTTCGGCGGTCACCGTGAGGATAAGGCATCTTCGATGAAGGCGCCCACCAGCGCCATCGCATCCGGCGCGGCCGCATCGTTGTAGACGAGGGCGGTGTCGCCGCCCGACCAGGCGTGGCCGAGGTCCGTGACCTCGACGTGCCGCGCCACGAGGCGGCCGTCGCGGTACCAATCGCGGACCATTTGCGTGCGGCCTTCGGGTGTCCGTATCGCCGCTTCGCGGTCGGGGTCCGGCAGCGCCGGCGTCCCGTGCGGCTGGCCGGCGATCGCCGGGTGCGCGTTCAACGCCAGGTACTGCCGCACCAGCGCGACCGCGTTCACCGGGCGAACCACGTCGTCGCGCTCGCCGTGGATCGCAAGCAGCGGCACGCGAACGTCGTGCGGCGCGGCCCGTGCCCGCGCCTCCTCCGCGATGCGCTCGACGTCCCGGTCCGGCCCGTGCGTCATGACCGACAGCGCGGTCATGGCCGAGCGCGCCGCGCCGGCGGCGAGCCCCGAGTGCACGGCCACCGCGGTAACGAGATGCGGATAGCGCACGCCGAGGATCGCCGCCAGCGCGCCGCCCGCGGACATGCCGGCAGCGAGCACCCGCTTGCGGTCGATGCGGTACGCCCGGCGCACGCGGCGGATCTGCGCCGCGACGATCGCGGCTTCACCGTTGCCGTCGCCGGTGCGCTGCTCGAACCAGTTCCAGCAGCGCCACGGGTTGGCGGAATCCTTCTGCCGCGGCAGCAGCACCACGCAACCCATCCGGTCGGCGAGCGCCTCCACCCGCGTGCCGCGCGCGATGTCCTCGGGCGTCTGCTTGCAGCCGTGGCACAGCACCAGAAGCGGTGCGCGCTTCCAGCGCGAGCGGCCTTTGGGCACGTAGACGAGATACTCGCGCGACGGCCACACCATCGGCGCGGTGGCGACCCAGCCACGGACGGAGAACTTCGATCCGGATTCGTAGTGCCCGGGCGCCGGCTCGCGCCGGAACCAGCCGGCGAGGCGGTCCTTGAGGCGTTGCCACCAGCCGGACATCTCAGGATTGGGTCGGTTCGAGGTCTGCGAGGAACTCGGAAGCGGGCGCGGTGGCGGTCACGAGCAGCCGGTCCCGCGCTCGCGTGCAGGCGACGTAGAGGAGGTGCCGCTCGGTGTCGTACACCTCGCGCAGGTCCGCTTCGTCCGCTACTGCGTCGATCCGTGCCTGCAGCGGCACGACCTCGTCGTCGCAGGCCATCACAGCGATCGCGCGGAATTCGAGACCCTTCGCAAGATGCATGGTACCGATGGAGACTTCGCCGGGCTCCGTATCGACGGTCTCGTCCAGAACATGCGACCGCAACCCAGCCTTTGCCACAGCGGCCTTCGCGCGCTCGAGTTGCGTTTCCGAGCGGACGAACACCCCAACCTCTTCCGGCGCGAGACCTTCCGCGGCACACTCGCGCAGCCACGAGGCAACTGCCTCGACCTCGTCGGCGTGGCTCGGAAGCGTTCGGACGATCGGCGCAGGTCCGTTAAACACCGATACCGTCCCGCGCCGGCGCTCGATGTTGCCGTCGACGTCGGCGAGCTCCGGCGCGAGCAGCCGATCGGCCCGTCGGCGGATCTGGTGCGACGTGCGGTAGTTGACCGCCAGAGTTCGTGCGCGGCCGCGGACGTCGACGCCGAGCTCCTTCCAGGAGAACGGAGTCTGGAAGATGCGCTGGCCCAAGTCGCCGGCGAAGAACAATCCATTGCGCGACTGGCCACCCAGCGCAGCCAGGAACCGGAGCTGCGCGACGCCGAGGTCTTGCGCTTCGTCGACCACGACGTGCTCGTAGGGGACCTTGGCGCCCGATGCGTAGTGCGTGGCGAGGCGCGAGAACAGATCCGAAGGTGTCACCCGGTTGTCGGCGCGCAGCTTCTCGCGCGCGCGCGCGAACACTTCCCAGACCGCGGTCCGCTGCGCCTCGCTCAGGCGGGTCTTGCGGCCGAGCCGCCTGACATCGCGATAGGCCTCGACGCCTTCGATCTGCCACGCGTCGACGACTTCCGACCATTCGCCGCGCAGGAATGCCGGTCCGAGCCTCGGGTCCGATGCCCGGCCAACCTCCGACGCGGCCGCGGCCAGCGCCTCGGCCACGTCGCCGTCGCTCGCCAGCGATGGCTTGCCGAAGTTGAGCCGGTATAGCCGCTCCGCCAGCTCATCGAGCGAAAGTACGTCGATCCGTTCGGCGAGGCGGGGCGTCTTGCCGACCAGCCGGCGCATCCGCGCGTGCAGGGCGTGCGCCAGCGAGCGCGTCAGTGTCGTGAGAAGGATGCGTGCATCCGGATCCTTGCGCGCGAGATGGACCGCGCGATGCACGGCGACGACCGTCTTGCCGGTGCCCGCCGATCCCGATACGCGAGCCGGGCCGCCTTGATCGCGCTCCACGAGCTCGCGCTGGGCCGGATGCAGGAAGACGGTCCACTGGTCCCATGGCGCATCGAGTGCGCGTTCGAGCGCCTCCACGTCCTCCACGACACGGAACCGCCGTTGCGCATCCGGATGTTCGAAGGGATCGGCGTCCATCGGTGCGGGCGCGCGACGCTGCGGCGTGCCGCCCGTCGCCAGCTCGAGCAGCGCTTCGGCCGCCTCTCCCGGCAGATGCGCCGCCAGCTCGAGGAGGCTGTCCTCGTCGGCCTTGCGCACGTCGGCGAGCCAATCCTGCGGCACGCCCCAGCCGAGGAGCTCGGCGTCCGTTGCGCCGGCAAAGAGGAGCTGTTTGGCGAGCGGTGCCTCGACGGTGCGGCGGACGACGACTTCGTCGATCCGCTCCCGCAGCTCCACGAGTTGCGCAGCACCCGTAGTGGGATGCGTTTCGAGCCGTCGCCGCTCCGCCCAGTTGTAGGCCTTGTCGTGGTGATCGACGTAGCACAGCAAAAGGCTGCCGGATGTCTTGTGGACGATCAGGCGGATGTCGCGGCTCACGCGAACCGACCAGAAATTCGGGTCGCGCGCCTTGTCCAGCTTGTGGAAGCTCAAGCCCGGATGGGCGGGGTTGACCTGGAGATCGAACGCGGTCGTCTTGACCGCCTTCTGCTCCTCGGCGGTCAAGCGGGCCAGGCTGCCGGTGAACGTGTCGGCGATGCGGAAGTTCAAGATTCGCAGTCCCAGGTGGGGGCCAACCGGCGCCACGGTTTGCAATCAATCCTGTACAACAACGCGCAGGCGAAGGGTACTACCGAGACCCGGGAGCCCAAAGCTGGGCCGTCATCCAGGCTCGTGGCTGACCTGGCCGGCAATGAGGGGCCGAGGTGGGCCTGCCGCGTTTCTCGGACGACGTCGAGTTCCCGACTATGCCATTGACGGCATATTCCATATGTGTCAGATTGGACTTTGATGACCTGGGACGTCGAATACACCGACGAGTTCGAAGCATGGTGGAGCCAACTGAGCGAGGCGGAGCAGGAGTCCGTGGACGCCTCTGTCCGCCTCCTCGAGGCCCGCGGCCCGAGCCTGCCGTTTCCGCACAGCTCCGGCATCGAGAACTCGAAGCACAGGCACATGCGCGAATTGAGGATCCAGCATCGAGGCCGACCCTACCGCGTCTTGTATGCGTTCGACCCACGGCGCTCGGCGTTATTGCTGATCGGTGGCGACAAGACGGGCGACGATCGATGGTACGAGACCAACGTGCCGATCGCTGATCGGTTGTACGATGAACACTTGGAACTGCTGAGCAGGAGAGGATCGACGAATGACTAAGAAGTTCAGCGCGCTGCGCGCAAAGATGTCACCGGCCGCCAGGGCTCGGGCAGCCAAGCGGGCACAAACGATGCTGTCGGAGATGCCGCTTCAGGAATTGCGCCATGCCAAGGAGCTTTCGCAGGTGAAGCTCGCGGAAGCCCTGCACGTCAACCAGGCCGCCATTTCGAGGCTCGAGCGACGCACCGACATGTACATCAGCACGCTCCGCTCGTATATCAAGGCCATGGGGGGAGACCTCGACGTGATCGCCAGGTTTCCCGATGGCGAAGTGCGAATTTCCAACTTCGCCGAGCAGGCGGACGACACTCATCCGGCCGCGTAGCAGCTACGCCACCTTGAATACCTTCATCACTTCGTCGCCGAGATGGTTTATGACCTTGACTGCGATACGTCCGGAAGTGGGCTTGGGGAACGGCCGCGACGTGTCGCTGTGCAGCGAGGCCCAGGCCTCTTCGTCGATCTCGGCCTTTAGCGTGGTCCGGAGCGCCTTGTACGGATCGTTGGCGCCGAGGAAGTACGCCTGGCGGACGAAGAAGCTCTCCTCGTTGTAGTCGGTGTCGACGAGCCAGCACGCGATCTCGTCGGGACCGCTCGACTCGACCTTGCCTTCGTTCGGGCGGAACACGTCCACGCCGTTCACCTTCACCCGGATGCGGCCGTCGGCCTGGTCGAGGAGCGCGAGGTCGGGCTCGCCGAAGACGACGAACAGGTTGCCCTTGCCCGTGTTCTTCAAGTCCTCGGCCATGTGCAGGTCCGCGTTCATGCGCGCCTTGAGCACCGGCAGGTCGGCGAGCTTGTTGAACTCGGTGGTATGCGCCTCGAAGTTGAAGGCGCACGCGATGAGCACGTCGAAGCCCGCATCGCGCGCTTCCCGCGCGGCGGTGACCAGATCCACGCGCGTCACGGTGCCGAACTCGGGGCCGATGAAGATCGCGGCGCGCCGCGTCCTGCCGGTCGCCTCGTCGCCTTCCACGTAGCGGCCCTCGCCGCAGATCATCTCGCCCGGCCACGGCGCGACCGACGTGAACGCGATGCGCCCTTCCTTGCGCGCTTGCTGCACGCCGGCGGTCTTCAGGTTGTCCAGGATCATCTGCGGGAACGACTGCTTCGGCGCGTAGCCCGGCACCGCCTCTGCCGCGAGGTCGATCAGCTCGTCGTTCTCGTCCACGCCGAGCATGCGGTGCGGCGACACGCTCTCCACCGTGAACGGCCCGGCCACGCGCACGCGCTTGCCGTCGGTGTAGGGCCGGTCGTACAGGTACTCGAACTCCGCCTTGGCGGCGATGCTCGCGTCGATCGCCTTCTGGCGCGCGATGCGCGCCTGCCACCAGTCGGCGTGGAGTTGCTTTGCCTTGTCGGGCCATTTCGGATCGGCGTCGCGCGGAACCTCCCATTCCTCCCAGGCGGCTCCCTCTCGCCGCGCGGCGTGGTCTCCTCCCTCTCCCCGCGTCGCGTGGTCTGCTCCCTCTCCCCGCGTGGCGTGGTCGCCTCCGTCTCCCCGCGTCGCGCGGTCTGCTCAGAAGTGGTTCCGCAAAACTGGACGAGGGGATAGGTGGGTAGCTCTGCTTTAATGGCGCATTGTCGCCGAGGAGCAGAGACGATGAAACGACCCCGTAGGAACCATACAGCGAAGTTCAAGGCGACG
>JADLEZ010000659.1 GCA_020845855.1 Burkholderiales bacterium | reverse complement strand
GGGCTGCGCCACGCCGCGCACGGGTTGGACGCCGCGCTTCCTCACGGCGTGGGACGACCGGCGCCTCGTCGGCGCGCTGCCGCTGTACGCCAAGACGCACAGCTACGGCGAGTACGTGTTCGACTGGGGCTGGGCGGAAGCGTACCGCCGCCACGGCCGGCGCTACTACCCGAAGCTCGTCGCGGCGGTGCCGTTCACCCCGGTGTCGGGACCGCGCCTGATGGCCGCGCACGCGCCGGTGCGCAAGGCGCTGCTGGCCCACGCGCTCGAGCTCGTCCGCCGCGGCGCTTACTCGTCGCTGCACGTGCTCTTCCCGCCCGCAAGCGAAGCGCGCGAGGGCGAGGCGCTGGGCATGATCCCGCGCGAAGGCGTGCAGTTCCATTGGACCAACCCCGGCTACCGCGACTTCACCGACTTCCTGTCCACGTTCTCGCACGACAAGCGCAAGAAGGTGAAGCAGGAGCGGCGCAGGCTCGCGGAAGGCGGGGTCAGCTTCGTCCGCCTGCGCGGCGGCGAGATCAGCGCCGCGGACTGGGCGTTCTTCTGCCAGTGCTACGAGTCGACGTATCGGGCGCACCACTCGACTCCCTACCTCACGGCCGGCTTCTTCCGGCAGATCGGCCGCACGCTGGCGGACCACACGCTGCTGGTGATCGGCCTGCGCCACGGCCGCCGGCTGTGCGCGGCGCTCGACATCTACACCGCGGACACCCTCTGGGGCCGCTACTGGGGCACGACCGAGTACGTTCCGGGCATGCACTTCGAAGCGTGCTACTACCAGGCGATCGACTTCTGCATCGCGCAAGGCATCGGGCGGTTCGAGGGCGGCGCGCAAGGTTTGCACAAGCTCGCCCGCGGGCTGCGGCCGGTGGCCACGCATTCGCTGCACGCCGTCGGCGACCGCGCGTTCGCCGCCGCGATCGCAGAGTTCTGCGCGAGGGAACGCATCGAAGTCGAGCACTCGCTCGACGAGCTGGCCACCTCATCGCCGTTCAAGCGCACCGCACCCTAAACGCCGGTGCTGATCTACTACACCGACCACTTCGTCCTGCCGCTGCCGCCGGGGCATCGCTTCCCGATGCGCAAGTACGAAGCGCTGCGCGAACGCGTGGCGGCGATCGCGGGCGACCGCTTGCGCGTGCCGGCGGCGGCGACCGACACCGAGCTCACGCGCGCGCACGACCCTGCGTACGTGGCGGCGGTGGCCGCCGGCGCGCTCGACGCACAGGCGATCCGGCGCATCGGCTTTCCGTGGTCGCCGGCCATGGTCGAGCGCTCGCGCCGGTCGGCGGGCGCAACCCTTGCGGCCTGCCGCAGCGCGCTCGACTCCGGCTGCGGCGTCAACCTGGCCGGCGGCACGCATCATGCCCATCGCGCGCACGGCGAGGGCTTTTGCGTGTTCAACGACGCCGCGGTCGCGGCGCGCGCGATGCAGGCCGAAGGCCGCGTGGCGAGGGTGCTGGTCGTCGACCTCGACGTGCACCAGGGCGACGGGACCGCCGAGATCTTCGCCGGCGACGCGAGTGTCTTCACCCTGTCGCTGCACGGCCGCGGCAACTTCCCGTTCCGCAAGGAGTGCTCGACCCTGGACGTCGAGCTCGCGGACGGCACCGACGACGTGCCGTACCTCGTCACCCTCAATGTCGCACTGGCGCGCGCTCTGGAGCGCTTCCGGCCGGACTTGGCAATCTATCTCGCCGGCGCCGATCCCTTCGTCGGCGACCGCCTCGGCCGGCTGGCGCTGACCAAGGCGGGGCTCGCGGCGCGCGACCGCTACGTGCTGACGCGGCTGCGCGACGCCGGCGTGCCGGTGGCAATCGCGATGGCGGGCGGGTACGCCGACGACATCGCGGACATCGTCGATATACACTTCGAAACCGTGCGCCTCGCGCTGTCGCTGTGGGGACTTCCATGCACCATGCCGCTCGCAGGAAACTGCTGATCGCCGCCGGCGCGGTGCTCGCGCCGCCACTGGCTTGGGCGCAGCTCGGCAAGGAGCGCCCGGCGCGCATCGTCATCCTGCACTCGGCCGCCGTCTTCAGAGCCGCCCTGGTCAAGCGCCCCGCGGAACTTGGGTATGTGGACGGCAAGAACGTGCAGGTGGATGTGCAGATCGACACGCAAATGCCCGATCCGCTCGCGCGCGTGCCGGCCGCGGCAGCCGAAGCCGTTCGCCGGGGTGTCGACATCATCGTGGCCGGTGGCGGCGAAGCGTTGGTCAATGCGGTGAGGGCAGGGGCGCCGACAACCCCGCTGGTGATGATCTTCATCGACTTCGACCCGGTAGCGAGTGGCGTGGTCAAAAGCCTGGCCCGACCCGGCGGCAACATGACCGGCGTCTACTCGCAAAACATCATTCTTGCCGGCAAGCGCCTCGAGCTCCTGAAGGAAGCGATTCCCGCGACCCGGCGGGTGGCCGTACTGTTCGAGGCCGCGACCCGCGGCCAGCTCGAGGGCGCGCAGCAGGCGGCGGGCGCGGCCAAGCTCATCCTGCTCCCGCAGGAAATGCGAGGCAGCGCCTACGACCTTCGCAGTACGCTCCGGGAGGCCGTGAAGCAGGGCGCCGACAGCGTGCTCGTCTTGTCGTGGGCCGAGTTGTACCCGCACCGGGCAGACGTCGCGCGCGCGCTGATCGAGCTGCGGTTGCCGTCGGCCGGCAACACGGTGTTTGCCCGGAGCGGGCTCCTGCTCGGGTACGGCTCGAATTTCGAGGCCATGTGGGCGCAAGCCGCGAGCCATGTCGCCCGCATCCTGCGCGGGCAAAAGGCCGGCGAGCTTCCGATCGAGCAAGTCGACAGCTTCGAGCGCATCGTGAATCTCGCCACCGCACGCGAGCTCGGCATCGCGATCCCCGACGCGGTGCAACGAACCGCCGACCTCATCCGCTGACACCGTCGGCACCCCGCGTGCTAGACTTTCTGGTTCCATGACGGCTCCCCTTCTCGTCACGCGCGACGGTCCCGTCGCCACGCTGACGCTCAACCGTCCCGAAGCGCTCAACGCGCTCGACTTCGCGATGATCGATGCGCTGGTCGCGGCCGCGGCCGACGTCGCCGCCGACGAGACGCTGCGCGTGGTCGTGATTCGCGGCGCAGGCAAGCACTTCATGGCCGGCGGCGACATCCGCAACTTCCACGGCGAGCTCGGCAAGCCCGCGGCGCAGCGCGAAGTCGCCTTCCGCGACCTCATCGCGCGCGTGCACGCGGTGATCGAGACGCTGCATCGCATGCCGCATCCGGTGGTGGCCCAGGTGCAAGGCGCGGTCGCGGGATTCGGGCTGTCGCTCATGAACGCGTGCGACCTCGCGGTGGCTGCCGACAACGCGTACTTCGCGTCCGGGTACCAGCAGATCGCGGTGACGCCGGACGGCGGCGGCACGTACTGGCTGCCGCGGATCGCGGGGCAGCGCCGTGCCGCGGAGATCGTTTTGCTCAACGAACGCTTCGGGGCGCCGCAGGCGCTGGCGTGGGGGCTCGTCAATCGCGTGGTTCCGCTCGCGGAGCTCGAGGCCGCCGTGGCAGCGATCGCCGATTCGCTGGCGCGAGCGCCGGTGCTCGCGCTGCGCAACGGCAAGCGCCTCCTGCGCGAGTCGCCCGGGCGCACGCTGTCCGGGCAGCTCGATGCGGAAGCGAAGAGCTTCGCCGCGTGCGCCGCGACCCCGGACTTCGCCGAAGGTGTGGGCGCATTCCTCGAAAAACGACCGGCCAGGTTCGGCGATGCCTGACCTCGCGGGCAAGACGCTGTTCGTGAGCGGCGGCTCGCGCGGCATCGGGCTTGCGATCGCGCTGCGCGCGGCGCGCGACGGCGCGAACGTCGTGATCGCGGCCAAGACTACGCAGCCGCACCCGAAGCTACCCGGCACGATCTATACCGCCGCGGCCGAGATCGAGCAGGCGGGCGGCCAGGCGTTGCCGGTCGAGTGCGACATTCGCGAAGAGGCTGCCGTGCACGCGGCGGTCGCCGCCGGCGTGGCGCGCTTCGGCGGCATCGACATCCTGGTCAACAACGCGAGTGCGATCAGCCTCACCGGCACGCTCGCCACGCCCATGAAGCGCGTCGACCTCATGCTGGGCGTCAACCTGCGCGGCACGTACCTGTGCTCGCAGGCATGCATCCCGCACCTGAAGCGCGCGGCCAATCCGCACATCCTGACGCTCTCCCCGCCGCTCAACCTCGATCCGAAGTGGTTCGCGCCCCACGTCGCCTACACCATCGCCAAGTACGGCATGAGCCTGTGCGTGCTCGGAATGGCGGAAGAGTTCCGCGCCGACGGCATCGCGGTCAACGCGCTGTGGCCGCGCACGGTGATCGCCACCGCCGCCATCGCGATGATCCCGGGTGCCACCGAGCAGACGGACCACATGCGCAAGCCGCAGATCATGGCGGACGCGGCGCACGCCATCCTCACCCGCGACGCGCGCGCGGTCACCGGGCGCTTCTTCATAGACGAGGACGCCCTGCGCGAGGCGGGTGTGACCGATCTCGCGCCCTACGCGATGAAGCCCGGCGCGCCGCTCCTGCCCGACCTGTTTCTCCAGCTCTAGGTCGATGCAAAAGGCGCCCGCGCGGTCCTAGGATGACGAGGAAGCTGCGCTGCACCTTTTGCATCGGGGTTGATTTCAGGCGGTCGCCCTAGGGGCGGCCCGTCGGACGACCGCCGGAAACAGCACGAAACAACGCGTGCTGTGCGCACTCCGTCGCCTTCGATCGCGTTCTGCATCACGCTGCGGCTTACAACGGCACGCAGCCGATCACGCCCACACCCGAGCCTTCGGCGACCCATTTGCGCGCGAGAATGGCATCGCTCTGCGCGAAGCTCGTGACGTAGCGGTGGTTCGGCGCGCCGCCCTGCCCGTCGTTGTACAGGCGGTACCGCGGCCGCGTGCCCGCCTCGCAATCGCCCTGCGCATCCGGCAGGCGGAGCGCGAAGCGCACGCCCTCGTACTGCCACTTCGGATCGCCCTTTCGAATCTCGCACTCGGACGCCACCGGCGTATAGAAGTGCGAGCTGCTGGGCGGGAACGCCTCCGTGTAGAAGCGGCACACGTTGCTCGTGCCCGGCGCGTCGAGCGGATACACCAGGAAGGATTCGCCGGTGCGGGCCCAGCCCGCGAAGGTGCCGTCGTCGAGCTTGGCCATCTCGTCGGCTTGGGCGACCAGCACGTAGTGATCGTAGCCCGCATGGTAGTACTCGACCGCCGAGTAGCCCTGGAACCCGCCGGTGAGGCGCTTCACCATCGCCATGATCGCCTCGACCTGCACGCCGCCCTTCTGGTCGAACTGGTTGTCGTACCGGCCCTCCGTGTCCCAGTAGCCTTGCGGGTTGTTGTCGGGGTCCGGATACGTCTGCGGGAACAGGAGCACGATGCGGTTGGTCTCGGCCCAGCGGGTGTGGCCGGACCGCTCGGCGAACACCCTGTCGTTGCGGGCGAAAAAGCTCTGGTCGCGGTCGTGCAGAAAAACGTGCAGCCGGCAGACGGAGCCGCCCGGCGCG
>JADLEZ010000658.1 GCA_020845855.1 Burkholderiales bacterium | reverse complement strand
GTAGCACGGCACCGCAAGCGGTGGGCATCGCCGAGGGAAAGGCATGAAGCGCGCCGCGGCAGCGGTATTGCTGGCGATGCTGCTCCCCGGGGTGGCGCTGGCACAACCCGTGCGCATCGGGGTGATCGCGCCATTCTCGGGCGCGTTTGCCGATTACGGCCAGCAGTTCGACGTCGGCATCAAGGCATTCCAGAAGATCCATGGCGACACCGTCGCCGGGCGCAAGGTGGAGGTCGTCCTGCGCGACACCGGCGGCCCTTCGCCGGAGATCGCGAAGCGGCTCGCGCAGGAACTCGCCGTGCGCGGCAACGTCGACATCCTCGCGGGCTTCGGGTTGACACCGGAGGCGCTGGCCGTGGCGGACGTCGCTACGCAGGCGAAAAAGCCGATGGTCATCTTCAATGCCGCAACCTCGATCATCACCACCAGATCGCCGTACATCGTACGTACCTCGATGACGCTGCCGCAGGTGAGCGCGCCGCTCGGTACCTGGGCCGCGCGCAACGGCATCAAGCGGGTGGTGACGCTCGTGGCCGACTACGGGCCGGGCAGCGATGCCGAAGCGGCATTCAGGAAGACGTTCACCGCCGGTGGCGGCGCGGTCGTCGAGTCGTTGCGCACGCCGTTGCAGAACCCGGATTTCGGCCCGTTCGTGCAGCGCGTCAAGGACGCGAAGCCCGATGCGGTATTCATCTTCGTCCCCTCCGGCGAGCAGAGCATCGCGGTGATGAAGGCATACCGCGAGCGGGGTCTCGCGCAGGTCGGGATCAAAGCCATCGGTACCGGCGACGTCACCGACGACCACGTGCTCGATGCCCTGGGCGAGGCGGCGCTCGGCATGATCACGACGGGGCACTATTCGGCCGCGCACGACTCGCCGGAGAACAAGGCGTTCCTGCAGGCGGTCGCCGAGGTCGCGCCGCGCTCGGGACGCCCGAATTTCATGGCGGTGGGCGCATACGACGGCATGGCGGCGATCTACGAGCTCATCCGTCGCTCGCCGCCGGGGCCCATCGATGCCGACGCGGCGATGGCGATCCTCAAGACGTTCAAGGCGACGAGCCCGCGCGGGCCCATCGCGATCGACCCCGACACCCGCGACATCGTCCAGGATATCTACGTGCGCCGGGTCGAGAAGCGCGGCAGCGATCTGTGGAACGTCGAGTTCGACCGCATCGAGCGCGTCAAGGATCCCGGCAAGGAGCGCTGACCTCCCACTGGCAGGGCGTCGTCGGGAGCGGCGTCAGCGACGCGGCCGACGGTCGATCTCCGACTTCAGCGGACCGGCCGCGTCGATGTTGGGCAGCGCCGCGAGGCGCCGATTGCCGACGGCGCCGACGAGTTCGCGCATGCCAAGAACGAGGAGCGCGAGCGCGAACGGGACGATGTAGTAGAGCAGGCGGAAGAGCAGCAGCGAGGCGAGGAGTTCCTCGCGATCGAAGGCGGTGAGGGCCACCAGCATTGCCGCGTCGAAGACGCCGATGCCGCCGGGGGCGTGGCTCGCAAAGCCCAGCAGCGTCGCGGAAACGAAGATCACGGCGAGCGTCAGGAAGCCGATCCCCGGGGTCGCCGGCATCAGCACGTACATGGCGAGCGCGCAGCAGGTGAGGTCGACGATGCCGATGGCGATCTGGACGAGCGTCGAGCGGCCATTCGGCAAACGGACGCGCCAGCCGCCACGACCCATCGCCCGCGCACCGGTGGCGACCCACGCGACGTAGGCGACGAGAACTGCGAGGACGGCGATCGCGAGGAGGCGATTGATCGCGGGCGGCAGCCGATCGATCAGGCTTGCGGCCTCGGGATCGATCAGGATGCCAAGGCCCAGCACGGTGGCGTTGCCGAGCCAGAAGGTGAGGCCGGCGAGGAAACAGATCTTGGCGACATCGATCGCATCGAGCCCGTGCGCAGAGTAGATGCGATAGCGGACGGCGCCGCCGGTGAAGACGGTGGCGCCGACGTTGTGTCCGACCGAGTAGCTCGTGAAGCCACCGAGTGCGGCGATCCGGTACGGAACTTTCTTGCGGCCGATCTGGCGCAAGGCGAAGAAGTCGTAGAAGGTGAGCGTGCCGTACGCTGCGGCGACGAACACTGCGGCAAGCGCGATGTTCGGCCAGGGCGTGGCGCGGATCGCGTATCCGACATCGTCGATGTCGATGCCCTGCAGCATGCGGTGCAGGACCACGACGGCGGCGCCGATGATGCACAGCGAAAGCGCCAGCGCAATGCGGTTCCGGCCGATGCTGCGCTGGCAGAAGCGGGCGCCGGCGCGCACCCCGTTCACGATGGCTTGAATCGTCATGTCGCGGTCCCGCGGGCGCGGGATCTCCTCCGGGTGGGCAAGGGCGCCCGATCGATCGCCGGGTCGCCTTGGCGCATCGTCCGCGCGCCTTGCGTGGGCACTACGGTACCATCGCTGAGGATTCGTGCAAACCCGTGCCAGCGCGCCGCCAGCACCGTTCCCGCCCAAGCCCTGGCCCTCGCTGTCTTTGCGTTCGATGAATTCGAAGAAGACGGGACCGAG
>JADLEZ010000657.1 GCA_020845855.1 Burkholderiales bacterium | reverse complement strand
TGGCCGAAGTCGACGTACATCGCGAAACCGCCCTTCTTCGACGGTTTCACCATGCAGCCCGGCGCGACCGGGAGCATCCGCGGCGCGCGCGCGCTCGGCATCTTCGGCGACTCGATCACCACCGACCACATCTCGCCCGCGGGCGCGATCAAGGAGAATTCGCCGGCCGGCCAATGGCTGATCGCGCATGGCGTGCAAAAGGCGGACTTCAACAGCTACGGCTCGCGCCGCGGCAACCACGAAGTCATGATGCGCGGCACCTTCGCCAACGTGCGCATCAAGAACCTCATGATTCCGGCGCGGCCGGACGGCACCCGCGAGGAAGGCGGGGTCACGCTCTTCCAGCCCGCGGGCGAGAAGATGTTCATCTACGACGCGGCCATGCGCTACATCGCGCAGGGCACGCCGACCGTCGTGTTCGGCGGCGAGGAGTACGGTTCCGGCAGCTCGCGCGACTGGGCGGCGAAGGGCACGCAGCTCCTCGGGGTCCGGGCCGTGATCGCGCGGAGCTTCGAGCGCATCCACCGCAGCAACCTGGTCGGCATGGGGGTGCTGCCCCTGCAGTTCAAGGACGCCGACTCGGCGCAATCGCTGGCGCTGACCGGCGAGGAGACGTTCGACATCGACGTGCCGGCGAACATCCGGCCGCAGCAGGACCTCACGCTCGTGATCCGCCGCAAGGACGGCGCCACGAAGGAAGTCGCGGTCCTGTGCCGGATCGACACGCCGATCGAGGTCGACTACTACCGCAACGGCGGCATCCTGCCGTTCGTGCTGCGCGAACTGATGGCGGCTTAGCGAAAAGGCGACGAGGGATCTGTTTTTGGGCAACTCGCTGATTCGATGCGAAAGCGGATCCCTCGCTCCACTCGGGATGACACGGATTGGGGATACGGCCGCGAAAACCGCCCGGCGGCGCGCCGCTCAACTTGGACGCCATCGGTCAGGTTCCACTCCAAGCGCGGTGGTGTGACGCACTGCGGTAGAATCGAGGCGCGCCGAAATCGGGAGAAATTTCGCGCGCACGACCCCCCAACGTGAACAAGAGGACAAAAGATCATGCGTAAGACCATCGTCGCCACGTTGACCGCCGTGGCGCTCGCCTTGAGCGTCGCCGCGTGCAGCGACAAGGCGAAGCAGGAAGCCGACGCCGCCAAGGCCGCCGCCGAGAAGGCCGCGCAGGCCACCAAGGACGCCGCCGCCAAGGCCGCCGAAGCCGCGAAGACCGCGACCACCGAGGCTGCCAAGGCCACGACCGACGCGGCGGCGGGCGCCGCGCAGGCGACAACCGATGCCGCCAAGGCCGCCGGCACGGCCGCGGCGGGTGCCGCGCAGGCCGCCACGGATGCGACCAAGGACGCCGCCGCCAAGGCCACGGACGCGGCCAAGGAAGCAGCCGACAAGGCGGTGCAAGCGGCGAAGGACGCGGCGAAGAAGTAGCGCGGGCCCCCTGCCCTCACCCAACCCTCTCCCCTGCGGGGGGAGGGCGCGCGATGCGCAGCATCGAGCGCGTGAGGGGAACTACTGCCTCACCGCAGCATGACGCGCGATCCAGCGCGTCAGGGGCTTCCATTGCTCCCAGTCCTGCTCGCCGCGCGAGCGCGGCAGGTCGAACACGCAGTGGCCGTCGCGCGCGCAGTAGACGTACACCTGCGTGTCGCGCAGGTGGGTGACGAGCGGGAAGTTGTACGCCCCCGAAGTCGCTTCGCGCCCTCCCCCACTGGGGGCCCGCGGCTCGGGGCGGCCCTTCGCCACGGCGAACTGTTGCAAGAACTCGTCGAGCTCGCCCGCCGCGCGCGTGCGGGCGTCTACCCGCATCGCCACCAGGCCCACGGCGAGGCCCTCCTTGATCGCCTTGTACTCGGCGATCGCCGACAGGAATGCCGCGGTAGCCGCCATGTCGAAGCTCGACGGGGATACCGGCACCACCACTGCGTCGGCGCGCCGCACCGCGTCGCGCAGCGCGTCGCCCCGGGTGCCGGCCGCGCTGTCCACGACCAGCCACTCGATCCCGACGTCCTTCATCTCCTTCTTGCCCGCGTCGGCAGTAAAGCCCGCGATCGGCGGGAACAGATTCGGCCGGCGCGCGAGCCATTGCGTCGACGACCCCTGCGGGTCGACGTCCTGCAAGCCGACGCGCTGGCGCTTGCCCGCAAGCCAGCCCGCGATGTTGGTGGCAAGCGTGGTCTTGCCGCTCCCGCCTTTCGGGTTCGCAACCAGGATCGTCTGCACTTTCGTTCCCCTATAACGCCGGCAGCAAGGCATGCAACGCGGTAAGCGCGTCCGCGCCGAGCCGCCGCGAGCGCGCTCCGCTCCAGCCGTGCCGCGGGTCGGGCAGGTCGGCGTTGTCCTTGAACGGCATCTCCAGCGTAAGCGCGAGGCCGCCGTACGTGTGGCCGACCCACTTCGACGCCACGGTGAGATTCACCTTGGTCTCCTTGTTCGACGGATACCCGTGCACCGTCTGGAAGTCGGGATTCGCCGCCCGCAGCGCGTCGCCGAACGCGCGCTCCAGCGCCGCCATGCGCGCAGTGTAGTTCGGCAACCGCTCGTTGCCGTCGGTGAACACGTACGGCAGCCCCTCGTCGCCATGCACGTCGAGAAAGCCATCCACGCCCGTGGCCTGCATCGCCGCGCGCACGTGGAACACCTCGGGGCTGCGCTCGCGCGAAGGCGCCATCCATTCGCGGTTGAGATTGGCGCCGGCCGCGTTGGTGCGCAGGTTGCCGCGCACGCTGCCGTCGGGGTTCATGTTCGGCACGACGTAGAGCACCGCGCGGTCGAGGAGGCTGCGCGCGGTCGGATCGGCGCCATCGGCGAGGCGTGCGAGCATCCCGTCGACGAACCACTGCGCCATCGTCTCGCCCGGATGCTGGCGCGCGATCACCCAGATCGCCTTCCGGCCCTGCGTTGGCTCGCCGGCCACCACGAGGTTGAGATCACGCCCCTCGACGGTCGCGCCCAGGTCGCGCACGCGCATGCGCGGCGATGCGTCGGCGCGGCCGAGGAGTGCCAGATGCCGCTCCCAAGAATACGGCTCGAAGTAGGCGTAGTAGACGCTGTCGCGCGCGGGCTCGTGCGCGATTGCAAGCTCGGCGCCGTCGAACGTGGTCGGCACCCGGAACCAGTCCTCGCGGTCGTAGGAGGCGACCGCGAGGTAGCCGCGCCAGCCCTCGACGTAGGTCGCGTCGGCCGCGTTCGCGAAACGGATGCGTACCGGGCGCCCGCGCGCCCCCTGCAGCCGGAAGTAGAACCACTGGCGGAAGTCGGCGTGCGAATCGCTGCGCAGCCGCACCTCGATATCGCCAGGGTCGGCGGCGCGCACCACCTCGATCGCGCCGGCGTCGAACGCGCTCGTGATGCGCGTGGCGCCTGTCATCTACGCCTCGTAGCGGACGCCGCTCGCGCGAATAACCGGTGACGGCCGACGAAAGGAACAGGCACTGGCATGTGGTTTGCGTTTTTGGAGCTGCGGAGGCGGCCTTGCGAGCGGCGATTCTCGCACGACGGGCCGCGGGGCGGGTGGAGGCACGAACGAGGATGAGCGCCATGTACTACGAACCCGATACGGTTTGGGGCCGCACGATCGACGGCGACGAGGAAGCCAAGCAGTCGAAAAGTCCCCTGTCCATCGTCCAGCGCCGCGTGCTGCGGGAGCTCGCGCGACCGCGCACGTTCGCCTCGCTTGCCGCGCGCAACTACCGGCTGGCGCCGCCCCGGCTCGAGCACGAGTTGATCGCGCTGGCCGAGTTGAAGCTCGTTGCATACCAGCGTCCGGGCACACCGGGACCGCGCACCGCGCCGCGGATCGACCTGCCGCCGTTGCCGGCAGCGGCGCCCGGGCGCTGGAAGCCCCCGGCCCCGCTGCTCGTCCTGACCCTGCTGCTGGGGCTGTGCGGCGTGCTGCTGGCCCTGACGTAGCGCGGCCGTCGAATCACTTAAAATCCGGGTCATGGAGCATGGCCCGGCCACCGTCGCTTCCCCTGTTGCCGCCCCGCGGCTGGATCCGCGTCGCGCACGATTCGAAGCCAACAAGCTCACCAAGCGCCTGCAGCGCGAGGTCGGGGAGGCCATCGCCGACTATTCCATGATCGAGGCTGGCGACAAGGTGATGGTGTGCCTGTCCGGGGGCAAGGACAGCTACGGCCTTCTCGACGTCCTCCTCGCCCTGCAACGCCGCTCGCCGGTGCCGTTCACCCTGGTCGCGGTCAACCTCGACCAGAAGCAGCCGGGCTTTCCCGCGGACGTGCTGCCGCGTTACTTGACGCAGCGCGGGGTGGACTTCCGCATCGCCTGCCAGGACACCTACAGCGTGGTCAAGCGCCTGGTGCCGGAAGGCGCGACCATGTGCTCGCTGTGCTCGCGCCTGCGCCGCGGCGTGCTGTATCGCGTCGCGGGCGAGCTTGAAGCCACCAAGATCGCGCTCGGCCATCATCGCGACGACCTGATGGCCACGTTCTTCCTCAACCTCTTCTTCGGCGGCAAGTTGAAAACCATGCCGCCCAAGCTCGTGTCCGACGACGGCCGGCACGTCGTCATCCGGCCGCTCGCGTACGTGCGCGAGCGCGACCTCGCGGCTTACGCGCAGGTGCGCGAGTTCCCGCTCATCCCGTGCACGCTGTGCGGCTCGCAGGAGAATCTGCAGCGCAAGCAGGTCGCGGCGATGCTGCGCGAGTGGGAGCGCAAGCACCCGGGACGCGTGGAGTCGATCTTCAACGCCCTCGGCAAGGTCGAGGCGAGTCATTTGCTCGACCGCGCGCTCGTCGACTTCGCGGCGATCCGGGCGACCGGCCGCGCCGAGCCGGATGGGGACATCGCCTTCGACGTCGACCCGGTGCTGGAAGCCGCGGCGGATGCGGCGGTGGGTGCAGGCGTCATCCCGCTCGGGCGCGGCTGACCTTGCCCTTCGCGCCCGCGACGCTGCTTGCCTTCGTCGCCGCGCTGGCGACGGGCGCCTTCGCGCAGCCGGCGGCACTCGAAGGCGCGGCGCTGGTCGCGGCGTTGCACCAGGGCGGCTACATCCTGTATCTGCGCCACACGTCGACCGACTTCAGCCACAACGACCAGGCGATGACGAGCTACGAGGACTGCGCGAGCCAGCGCAATCTCACGGATGCGGGGCGGACGGAGGCGCGGGCGATCGGCGCCGCGCTTCGCGAATTGAAGATTCCGGTCGGACCGGTGCTGGCGAGCCCCTACTGCCGCACGATGGAAAGCGGCCGTCTCGCGTTCGGCGGCGCGACGGCCTCC
>JADLEZ010000656.1 GCA_020845855.1 Burkholderiales bacterium | reverse complement strand
GTCCAGTGGAGCGCGGTCGGGCTCACCGCGTTCGTGATCACCGCGCTCGGCGTGTACGGATACTTCGCCCCGGCGGACGTGCGGATCAGGACGTCGATCTGGCAGATCGTCGTGCTCATGATCGGGCTCGTCGCGACGTTCGTCCTCGACCTGCTCCTCATGCGCGGGGCGCGCACGGTGGCGCAGGTGCGCTGGGGCACGCTGCCGCGGCGCGGCCAGTATGTCCTCATCATGCTCGCCTTCGTCATCGTCTGGCTGATGGCGCTGATGGGCTACGCGCGAAGCGGAGTGCGCCTCAACTGGCACGTCTACGGCATCGTGCAGGACACCTCCCCCGGCGCCGGGCTGCCGAGCCTCGGCGAGGTCGCGATCATCATCACCGCGATCACCTTCGTCTTCTTCGTCCTGCTGGCGGCGGCCTTCGCCATCTCCGGTCTCGCCCGGGCGCCGGACGTCCGCGCCAGCGCCGCAGCGCCGGTACCGGAGCCGGGAGGCGCATGATTCGCGCCCTGCCGTACGCGACGCCGCTGATCCCGGCGTTCATCGTCATCGGCTTCTTCGTCTGGTTCGCCAACTGGATTCCGCAGACGCGCTGGGAACCCCCGAAGGTACAGGCGATCAGCGAGGCGCTGACACCGCAGGAGCTCGCGGAGGTGGGCCGCGGAATCGTGCGTCAGCGCGGCTGCCTCGCATGCCACACGATCGAACCCGGCGCCGGCGTGAAAGGCGGCGGCCGCGGGCCCAATCTCGCAGGGGTCGCCGCGCGCCGCGCGCAAGGCGTGAAGGACGGTCCCGGCGACCTCGTCGGCTATCTCGCGCAGACCCTCTACGAGCCGGGCGCTTACGTGGTCGAAGGCTACGCCGACATCATGCCGTCCTCGATCGCCGCGCCCGCCAGTCTCGGTTACGAAGAGGTGGTGGCGGTGATCGCATATCTGCAATCGCTGGGGAAGTCGCCCACGGTCAAGGTGGGCGATGTGCCGAGACCGGCGGCGAGCGCGCGCAGCGCGCAGCCGGCCGGCGCAGCGACCGCCGATCCGGCCGCCATGTTCGCGGCGCTCGCGTGCGAAGGCTGCCACAGCCTGAAGGCCGGCGAGACGAAGATCGGGCCGGCGTTGGACGCGGCCGGCATCAAGCAGGCGGCCGCCGAGCGCGGCATGAGCCTCGAAGCGTTCCTCATGGAATCGATCGTGGACCCGAAGGCGTACGAGAGGAAGGATTTTCCGAGTGGGGTCATGCCGCCGGACTACGGCGCCCGAATGAACGCGACGCAGCTCGCGGCCATGGTGCGATACCTCGCCGCGCCGGGCGGACGGCCATGAAACCCCGCGGCTTCGCGCTGCCTCGCCTGCCGCTCGCGAGCCGGGTGTTTCTGGTGGCGGCCGGGATCTTCCTGCTGTTGAAGATGGTGCGGCCCGTCATCCCGGGCAGCGTGATCCTGCTCTACATGGGATTCGTGATCGCGGGGATCGTCATTCATGTCACGCTGAGCGACCGGCGGATGCGCGAGTTCGGTGAGTTCTTCCTCGTCGTGCCCGCGCACGAGTCCATCGCCGCGCGGGCGCAGCGCTGGGGCCTGCTCGCCGTCGTTCCCCTGCTGATGGGATGGTGGGTGTACGACGCCCTGCGTCCGACCTACGCGCCGCCGGTGGAGATTTTCCAGCGCCATCCCACGGTCGGCGAGGACACGCTCGGGAGCATCAAGGTGCCGGACTGGGCAGCGGAGCCCGCTCGCTGGCGCCCGGAGGCCGTCGCGCAGGGCAAGGTGCTCTACGAAGCCAACTGCGCGGTCTGTCACGGCGAGAAGCTCGACGGCAACGGCCCGGCGGCCACCGGCTTCCGCTATCCGATCCGGCCGGCCAACTTCCAGGACGCCGGCACGATTGCCCAGCTCACGTTGCCGTACGTGTACTGGCGACTCACGGTGGGCGGGATCCAGAACCAGTTCAACAGCGCGATGCCGCAATGGACGCCGCCGCCGGACGACCCGCAGGCGGCCGCGCTGCACGGCAACGACCTCACGTCGGAGGAAGCGTGGAAGGTGATCATGTACCTGTACCGCGCCACCGGGCACGAGCCGCGCAAGTGAGGCGAGGCATGAGCACACCGATCCGGGAGGCGTAGCGATGGCGCGAGCAAAGCTCACGCGCAGGCAGTTCCTGGGACGCGCCGGTGCCGCCGCGGTCGGCACCACGGCCGGCGGCGTGCTGGCGGCGCTCGGCTCGGCGCCCGCATTCGCCGCGCGCAACCTCGCCCCCGCATCGGGTGTCACCAACCCGCTGGAGCACTATCCCGACCGCGGCTGGGAGAAGGTCTATCACGATCAGTACCGCTACGATCGCTCGTTCACCTACATCTGCGCGCCCAACGACACCCACATGTGCCGCGTGCGCGCCTTCGTGCGCAACGGCGTGGTGACGCGCCTCGAGCAGAATTACGACCATCACAAGTACAAGGACCTGTACGGCAACCAGGCGACTTACGCGTGGAATCCGCGCATGTGCCTCAAGGGCTTCACCATGCACCGGCGCGTGTACGGGCCCTATCGCGCGAAGGGCCCGATGATCCGCGCAGGATGGAAGCAGTGGGCCGACGACGGCTTCCCGCCGCTCTCCGACGAGCCGGCGCTGCGCACCAAGTACAAGTTCGATTCCCGGGGCACCGACACGTTCGTGCGCCTGTCGTGGGACGAGGCGACCGGCTACGTGGCCAAGGGGCTGATCGCGATCGCGCGCACCTACAGCGGCGCGGACGGCCGCCGGCGCCTGATCGACAAGGACCGCTACGCGCCGGAGATGCTCGAGCACTGGGAGGGCGCCGGGACGCGCACGATGAAACTCGGGAGCTCGCTGCCGCCGCACGGCGTGGTCGGCAAGTTCGGCACCTTCCGCATGGCCAACCTGCTCGGCCTGCTCGACGCGCACGTGCGCAAGGTGGGCCCGGACAAGGCGAAGGGCGCTCGCGAGTGGTCGGAGTACACCTGGCGCGGCGACCAGGCGCCGGGCCAGCCCTTCGTGCACGGGCTGCAGACCTCCGACATCGACCT
>JADLEZ010000655.1 GCA_020845855.1 Burkholderiales bacterium | reverse complement strand
GCTGGCTCGCCACGATCAAGGCGCGCCCGGCGGTGGAGCGCGCGTACGCGATCGCGAAGCAGGTCAACGAGGCGCCGGCGATCACCGACGAAACGGCGCGCAGGATCCTGTTCGAGCAGGATCAGAACACGGTGAAGTAGCGCTACTCGCGCTCGAACCCCTGATTCGAGAACTTGAGCACCCGCCCGTTCTCGGTGACGATGCGCACCACCTTGTCGTCGAAGCCGGTGGGGGACTGCGCCTCGATGTCGAGCGTCACCTGCGACGCTGGCCATGCGCCGCAGCGCATCGCCAAACACGGCGGGGGCCTCGCCGGGCATCATGCAGCCCAGCCGGATCCGCCGATCCTCGATGCCGCGGTGGGCGGCGCTTTGCGTCGGGGCCGATCCCAGGTAGATGGTGCGGGCCACCCGCCGGCACGCGTGGTACTTGCCGAGGTTGGGCAGCTCCGCATCCATGCGCAGCGGCAGCGAGTGCGGAGACGCAGCGGAGTCGGAGGCGGGGAGGCTCACGACCAGGAGGCAGTCCTTCGCCGCCTTGGCGGACTCGGTGAGCACCTGCGCGAAGCTGAACTGTGTCTCGAAGCTCCCCGCGGGCAGATCGCCCTGATCGTGGAGCTGGCGGGCGTAGGCCACCCACTCGTCGATCAGGATCAGCGCAGGCCCATACTCGTTGAAAAGCTGCCGCAACCCATCGCCGGGACTGGTGGCGCGCTCATCGTCGGCGGCGAAGCGCGCGAAGGCGCGCTTCGCTTCCTCGAGCCCGCCGGCCGCATGGCCGAGCTGCCACGCAAGCTCCCCCCACAGGGTGCGCACGATCGTCCCGTCGGCTTTGACGGCCGGATTGCCCGGTGAGATCTTGTTGCCGACCAGCACGACGCGGCGTGCGCTCGGGAGCGCGGTGGCCTGCGCCTCGGCCATGACGGCGTCCACCCCGGCGAGCGCCGACGGCTTCGCGCCCGAGAAAAGGTGGTAGAGCGCGAGCATCGAATGGGTCTTGCCGCCACCGAAGTTGGTCTGCAGCTGCACCACGGGATCGCCGCCCGTGCCCGACAGGCGAAGCACCGCCGAGGCGAGCGATCGCCTGAGGCTTTCGGTCAGGTACGTGCGCCGAAAGAACTCGGACGGAGTCCAGCGCGCGGTACGCGTCGTCGGATGAGAACGTGCGCTGGTGCGCCCAGCTGTTGCGGACGGCGCGCAGCTCGCCCACGAGTGCGCGCTCGGCTTGCCCCAGCGTCTTGCGAAACAGCTCCTGCCAGCGGTTCGCCATGAGCGACAGCATGGCCGATACGTCGCCAAGGGGATCGTCGAGGGTTCCGGCCAGCGCCAGTTGCTGCGGCGACAGCGCTTCCTTCGCCTCGCGCAACCACTCCTGCTGATACTGCGCCTTCATCTCGCGCTCGACAAAGGGAGCGAGCCCCGCCTTCAGGAGGTCGAGCGCCCTGCCGACGCGTTCGTGGTTGGTCGTGGCCATGGGGCTATCGTTCCTGTTCGCTGCTGCGACCCGCCGCGAGCGCGCGGCTGATCATCTTGGCGACTTCCGGCCCCGCGTTCTCGGGGATCAGGCGGACGTCCGGATGGTTGGCGGCGAACACGCGGAAGAGCTCGTCCGCGAACGCCTGCCCGATCTCCTCGACGCCGGAGAAGTCGAGCACGACGTGGCGGAAGCGCTCGAAGCGATGCGCGACCCGTTTGGCCTGCGAGCGCGAGACGAGCTTTTCGCCCTCGTGCTGGGCAAGGCGGATCGGGACCACCGTGCGGTCGAACGTGTACTCCTCGGGGTCGGAGAACGCGTCGAACACTTCCTTTTCGGTGCGAGGGCTGTCGTTGGCGAGGCGCATGGTCACGCGCGTGCCCGGCGTGTCCGCGCGATCCTCGACGATCACATCGCGCTGCTTTGGGGCATGCGTGAAGTGCAGGTTGCCCGAGACGATGTCGAACTCGTCGACCATGCGCGAGGTGAAGAAGATGCCCTCGCCCGAGTGGTTGCGGGGGGCGGTCGTGAGCTTGCCCTTGGCGAGCTCGAGCAGGGCTTCACGCGGGTCGAACAAGTCTAGCGCCTTTTGAATCTTGCGGAAGATGCCGATTCCCGTGTCGGCGACAAAGGCTTCGGTCAGCAGGGCGTTGCGGCGCAGCCCGACCCGGACGTCCGGCGAGTCCGAGTGGTCGATCGCATTGTTGATCATCTCCGTCAGCGCGTAGTGCCAGATGTCCCGCACGTTCGACGGCAGGCCCGCGAGCTTCGGCGCGAACACCTTCCGCCAGACAAGGTCCTCGTCGAGCCCGTCCCGGGGAAATGTGGACTCGACCTCGTCGAGTGCCTTCAGGCGGTACCGGCGCGCCCGCGTACTGCCTTCGGCTTCGACGAGGCCGTCGGCCAGCAGCCCCTGGAGGTATCCATTGGCAACCTGGCGAGAAAGCCCGAACAGGGAGGCGAGCTTGTGGGCGATGCCTTGACCATCGAGGGCGATGAGTTCGAGTGCCCGCTTGCGGACGGCGTCTTTTGGAAGCTCCTTCGATTCTTTCATCCGCTTATTGTAAATAAAACGGGTAACTATTGTCAACTAATATTCAGGAAAGATCGCCATATTGTCGGGCGCGGACTTACCAGGAATCCCGCCGGGGTACCTCCTCGCGAGGGCCGTTCGCAAAGATGCGAACTGGCACCTCCGGACCCGACTTCGGCCACCGGGACGAGCCATGGCCCGATTCGGGGCCCTGCCGCATGCGTTCGAGTCGAGGCGAGCGACGCGCGATTTCGCGACCGCATCTTCGGGCGTGGCGGGCGCATCGCCCACTGGCGAGCCCCACCAGTGACCAGAATCGTGGCTACACGCCGCGCGGCGCCGGAAAAGGTGATCGAAGGTGCCGGTTAGCGATTTCGCTAACCACGTTGATCGATTACTTGGCTCGGAGCTTGCCCCAAGCGTCTTTGGTGATCCGCGCCACGACCCGGAACCTCCCGTTTCCCTGTGGCTCGACCACCGCGATCTCGCCTTCGGCCAGGTACGGCGGGCCCGCAACGGACACGAACGGATTGCCGTGGCTTGCGATCGCGAGGTTGCTGCCCTTCGCGACGGGTGTCGACAGCAGCTTGCGCAGCTCCGCGTAACGCTCGGGGTCCGCGCTCGCGGGCCCTCCGCGCACGGCGCTGGAGGCCGTCGCGCCGCCGAACGCGAGACGGCCGCTTTCCATCGTGCGGCAGTAGGGGCTCGCCAGCACCGGTCCGACCGGAATCTTCAATTCGCGAAGCGCGGCGCCGATCGCCCGCGCCTCCGTC
>JADLEZ010000654.1 GCA_020845855.1 Burkholderiales bacterium | reverse complement strand
TTTGCGCGTGATTGCAGTCGAGGGTGACTGTGGTTGCACTGTGCGCCGGCAGCGCTGAATCGGTGCTGAATGCCTTGTTCACCCGCGGTTCAGGTGCGACGATCACTTACTGTCTGAAGGCTTCGATGGTGGCCGTGACGTGCACCGTCCTCGGCATGCCCTTGTCCACCAAGTAGTTCATGCCCCATTGCGTGCGGTCGAGCACGGCTTCGAAGTCGCCGCCGCAGGCCTCGGTCTTGGCCCGCTGTAATTGGCCAGCTACAGAAGAGCGCTGGCATGAAGTTGAATGTAGCCGGTGTGCGACACCGATCGCATTAGATCTGGGCAGATCTTGTTCTCCCTGTTGGCAGCTTCAGTCCCTACCCACCTTGGCGAGCCGATCCATCCACCGCCCATCGCCCCGGCGCGCGGCCCGCCGCCGTGGGACACACCCGAGGCCGCGCGGCCAACTCGACCCCCAGGCCCAACCCGCTTCGGCGTACGAGTTCGATCAACGCATCGCCTGGTGACCACGACTCGCAGCGCTCATGGGATACCTCGCGACCGCGGCGTCCATCGCCTGTCCCGCACAGCCCGCCGGCGCGGCACTGAAGCGCTCGCCCGCGCCAAGCGCAGATTCTCGACCACCTCTACAACAGGCACGCGGCGAGCCGAAGCGATGACGCGATTCGCCGAGTCGCGTGTAGCGTCGCCCGCTCACGAACCTGCCCGCGCGGCTTCGTGCCGGTGTCGGTTCACCACCGCCCGCTTGCGCCACTGGAGAAACACGACCATCGCGATGCCAAGGCCGATCGCGTAGCCGATCACGGCCTTGGTGACACTGGGCTGCGCGTGGTTGAGCGTCGCGATCAGCAGCGCTAGCCCCGGATTGCGCATCGCGGCAGCGACCGCCGCGGCCCAGCGCACTTCGCCATGGCGTCCGGCGAACGCGGCGCCCACGGCCAGCGCGGCGACGGTCATCCCGAACCCGGCGAGGCTCGGCATCCAGCCGATCTCGCCGATGATCGCCGGCACGTTGACCAGGGCCATCAGTGCGAGCGCCAGGAGCAGCACGTTGCCGAGCGACGCTACCCGCGACTCGATCGCTCGCGCCAGCGCCGGCCGTGCGGCCCGTAGCGCCGCGCCGAGCCCCAGCGGCAGGAGCTGCGCGAAGAACACCTGGCGCCCGATGTCGAAGGGCGTCACCGCGAACTCCGCCCCAAAGATCCAGTCCATGACCTGCACGCTCGCCGGAACCGTCAGCACCGCGAGCAGCACGATCGCGAGATGGAGCGCCGGGGCGAAGTGCGGGTCGCCTCCCGCCTCGAGCGCGCGCCGCAATGCCACCGGCGCACCCGGCGAGATCGCCATGAGCACGATGCCCGCCGCTACCGCCGGCGGGGGCCCGAAGAGCTTGACTACGAGCACCGCGAGCGCCGGGATCGGCACCAGCACCGCGAACACCACCGCCGCCAGCACGACGCGCCGCGCAAGCGCGGCGGCGATTTGTTCGCGGCCGAGCATGAGGCCGAGCGCGAACATGACGACGAACACCGTCGCCACCGCGAAGGTGCCGATCCACGGCAGCGGTATCAGCATGGCGCGCTCCCGGAGAGCGGCCTCGGGTCTCGAGCCATCATCGTCCGACCCCGAACGCGGACAGCGGAATCGCGGCGGTCAGCCACAGGTTCCAGCCCTCGGGGCGGTTCTTCGCGTCGAACTCCCAGAAGCCCTTGAGATTGAAGTAGCCCTTCTCGCGGCCCACCGCAAAAAAGTAGCCGACCTGCGGCCCGATCGCGTTCACCCGCGACTTGAAGTCGCCGAGCACCGCTCCCGACCCGCTGTCGCCGGTGAGCTGGTAGAAGAAGTAGCCGACCACGCCGACGTGCAGCTGTTCGTTCAGGAACTGCGACGCTGCCCAATCGACGTGACCGTCGATGCCATTCTGGTAGTCGGTATCCTCGTTCTCGAAGTTGTAGGTGAGCCCCGCCACGGCCGAGAGCTCGTGACCCTTCTTCGGATCGAGATAGGTGTAGCCGCCGCCGGCGTCGATCGACCAGTGGTTGACGCCGATGTTCGCGAGGCGGCCCTTGCGGTAGGCGCCGACCGGGACGCCGGCCATCGTGTACACCATCCAGTTGTTCACGCCGTCCTGCCACTTGAGCGTGCCCAGCGGATACAGATCGGAGCCCCCGGTGACCTGGTCGGTGCGGCTGCGCCCGACCTGACCGCCGCCGGGTCCGGTCGCGGTCGCGTCCGCCGTCACCCGCATGCGTCCGGCCGCCCATGCCATGCCGAGGGACGCCTGGCCGCCTGCCACCGGCTCGCGAAACGTGTACGTGGGGATGAAGAACGCGAGGTCGGCGCTCGCGTCCATCCCGGCAACGAGTTGCCCGCCGGCGATGAACTGCTTCGCGGCCCCGGCGTCGACGGACGTGTGGTAGTAGGCAACCGGCATCGACAATCCCGGCGTGACCGGCACCGCGGCGAAGCTGCCGAACTGGCCAGGGAGCCAGAAGCTCATGCCGCTTTCATCCGCGATGGCGGGCGAGGCGCCCGCGATGGCGCACAGTGCCGCTAGGAGGCCGCGGCCGGAAGGGAAGGTGACGAATCCACGCATGCAGTTACCCCGTGAAGGCCGCGATCCGCTCGACGACCCAGAAGCCCGCGACGCCGCCGATCGCGTACGGCGGCACGCGCCAGAGCCAGCGCGGCACGGGCAGGCGCCACGTCCGCCCCATCCAGCCGCCCGCGGCGATGACCGCCAGCACGGCGGCGATGAACATCAATTGCCCGATCTCCACGCCGACGTTGAAGAACAGGAGCGCGAGCGGAATCGACAGCGGCGGCAGTCCCACTTCGGCCAGCGCCCCGGCGAAGCCCAGTCCGTGCAGCAGGCCGAAGGTGAAGGCGACGATCCACGGATAGCGCTGGGTCAGACCGGGCCGGCCCTGCCGCGCGCGCACGATCTCGCCCGCCACGAACACGATCGACAGCGCGATCACCGCCTCGACCGGCGAGCCGGGAATGTTCACCCAGCCGAGCGTGGCGGCGAACAGCGTCAGGCTGTGCGCGAGCGTGAACGCGGTGATCGTCGCGATCAGGCGCGCAGCGCCCTTGACGAGGATCAGCAGCGCCAGCACGAACAGCAGGTGGTCGACGCCGAGCAGGATGTGTTCGATGCCCAGCCGCGTGTAGCTGCGCGCGACCTCGAACGCGCCGGGGCTCGCGGTCACGACGAACCGGGGCTCGTGTCGCAGCACGCGGCCGGTCTGGGTGGTGCCGTCGGCGCGCTCGACGCGCACCAATACGTCGACGCGACTGACGCCGAGGTCCGGGAACTCGATCGCCTTGCCCGCGAGCCCGCCGTCGACCTTCACGCGCCAGGTCTGCACCGCGGCGCCCGCCGCGAAGCTCGTGCGCATCGGCACGACGACTTCGCTTTGCGCCGGGAGCGCCGGCCGCACCTTGAGCGTGGTCGCCTCGTCGAGCGCCGGCACCTTCCAAAGCACGTCGTACGTCTCGGCGTCGACCTGGCGGAGCTGCAGGTAGGCCGGCCGGAAGTCGTCGGCGAGCGCCGGCGCTGCCGTGGCCAGTGCCAGCAGGAGGGCGAGCCCGAGTCGCTGGCGCCCGAGGCTCATCGCGCTGCGGCCGAGGCCAGTTGCGTTGCCTCGATCACGACCTCGTACCGGTCGCGCAGCTTGCGGTAACTCTGCGCCAGCGACGCGACGCGGCGCTCGTTCTCCCACTCCCGCGCCACCTTGGATCGGACGTCGGCAAGCGCCGGAACGGCCGGCGGGGTGAGCGCCGCGACCCTGACGAGGTGGAGTCCGAGTCCGGAGCGCACGGGGCCGGCCCATATGTTCGCCGGCAGCCGCGCGAGCTCCGAAGCGAACCCGCTGCCGAAGTCCCGCGCGACGAGATCGAGCGGCACCTCGTCCACCCGTGCGGGCAAGAGCGAGCTTCGACCGAGCCGCATCGGGTCGGCGCCGCGCTCGGCCGCCGCGCGCGCGACCTCGACCTCGGCAAACGTCGCGGCCTGCGCAAACAGCACCTGCTCGAACGTTACGGTACCGGGTCGGGTGAAGCGCCCGAGGTTCGCCGCGAGGTAGGCGGCGAGTTCGGCGTCGGTGGGCGGATCGCGCGCGATCTGCTCCTCGGCGATCACCTCGAGCTTCTGGCGCACCCGGCGCTTGATGACCGCGTCGTCGCGCTCCAGCCCCAGCGCCACGCCCTCGCGATAGAGGATCTCGTCGCGAACGTACGACTCGACGAGGCCCGCGATCTCCGCGTCGCCCGGCGTCCGCTGCCAGCGCGCCCGGAACTCGCGGACCATGCCGTCGACGACCGCCTGGCTCACGACGATGCGCGACGCATCCGGTGTCGCCGGCGCGAGCGCGCCATACGCGACGAAGATCGCAACGCCGATCAGCAGGAAGTGCAGCACCGGCTCGCGCAGTAGTTTGCGGATCATGATGGGGTGTACCAGATGGGGGAGGTGAAAGCGCGCTCCTGCAGCGTCATCGGGACTTCCGGTCCCATCCTGATGCCGAACCGCACCGCGTCGAAGAGCGTCCAGCGCGGCGTCGGAATCTCGATCACGCGCGCGTAGTAGAACGCGGGCTGCTTCGGATCGAAGGCGGGATCGCGCCATACCGCGATCAGCTCGGGGGTGCCGATCGTGTTGGTCCAGGTGGCGGTCTTGGGATCCACCGTATTGCCCACCGGCGGCAACTTGCCGTCGGCGCCGGGCTTGCGCTTGTCGGCATTGCCCCAGGCCACGTCGTAGATCTTCTCGTGCGTCTTGCCCGTCGCATCGAGCCAGCCCTTGACGATCTGGATGCGGTCGAGGTTGCCCGAGAGCGGATCCTTGAGCGCGCCGACCAGGAAGGTGGGCGCCTTGCCCGCGGGCGCGGCGCGCAGATCTCCACCCATCGGCACGCCCTTCGTGTAGCCCACCGCCGCCGGCTCGCGCGTCTGCGCGTCGGCCGCGGCGAAGTCGAAGCCGCCGAAGAAGCGCACGGTGATGCGCGGCCCTGTCGTACCGTAAGCCTCCTTGCGCTTCATCGCGTCCCACAGCGCCTCGCGCGTGTTGTCGGTGGCCCAGACGCCGGTGTAGCCCGAGGCGCCGAGCTGCCAGCCCTTGACTGTGCGGCCCTCGAAGTCGTAGGCGTTCTCGCTCCATCGTTCAGGGCTGGGCTCCGAGCCCGGGAACTTGCCGTAGTAGTTGTTCTCCTCGGCGGTGGTCAGGCCGGTGTGAGCGTCGGTGCCGCCAGCGGCGCCGAAGGTGTAGGGATTCGCGCCGAGCCGACGCTCGAGCGCCAGCCCGTTCTTCCACGCCTCGCGCGCGTACTCGAACTCCAGGTCACCGGGCTTCTTGGGCTTGACGTTGAGGTTGCCCTTGTCCCAGATCTCGAAGTTCGCGAACTCGTCGGCCGGGGCGAGCGACGGGTGCTGCTCGCTCGTGCCCTTGCCTTGCGTGATCTCGTACAGCGGCTCGTAGTTGGCGCGCGTCTGCGCCCACTCGCGCGTCAGCGGCTCGCCCTTCAACGTCGTCGTGGTCGAGAACATGAGCCCGTTGGACAGGTTGCCGTTGTGCGGGATCGCGAGCACCTGGCCACCGGTCTTGTCCTCGTAGGCCTGCATCCACTTCCACAGCGCTTCCGGATGGTCGGAGACGAAGGTCGTCATCGGCGGCACGAGGTCCGCCTTGGCCTTGCCGTCGCGGTAGATGACGTTGCGGTGCAGGTTGTTGCCGCCGCCGTGGTTCGACGTCCACTCGTAGCCGATGAACGCGGTGAAGCGGCCCGGCTCGTTGTACTTCTCGTTGATCGCGGTCAGCTTCTTCCAGAGATCGAACGCGATCTTCGGGTCGGTCATGACCGCGGGCACCTTGCCCTCGCCCTGCAGCGTGATCATCTCCATCACCGCCTTCATCGACTCGGCGCCGCCGGCGTTGATCATCTGGTTCCAGCGCTTGGCCGTCGGGTCCGCCATGAAGGCGGGGTTGCCGGCGATGACCTCGTTGATCACGCCGAGCGCGTCGGAGTGGTCGGCCACCACCAGCCAGTCCAACGGCCGGGAGAGCTTCACCGGCTGGCCGGTGTTGGAGACGATCTCCTCGCCCCGCGCGAGGCGCAGCGCCTCCTCGGGGCCCACCCGGGTCCCGCCGCCTGCGGCGTCGCCGGACCAGGAGGTATGCAGGTGCTGGTCGCCCCAGTAGACGCGCGTGGGAAAGTTGCGCCCCGCGTACGGCGAGTAGCCGGGCTTCTTGAAGAACTTCTCGACTTTGTCCGCCTGGATGATGCCGCCGTCGGTGTTGACGCTTTTGGGCGGGGACGATGGCGTCTGCGCGCCGGTGTCGGTGGCCAGCCACAGCGGTGCGGTGAGGGCGACGGCCAGGGCGATGGGAGTCTGGGTGATGCGCACGTCGTGTTCTCCTTCCTGGGTGGACGCCGCTTCAGGACGGCGTGTACCAGATCGGCGACGTGTACGCCCGCTCCTGGATCGAGGCCGGCACGTCGGTGGGGAGCTTGACGCCGAAGAACTTGGCGTCATACGTGGTCCAGCGCGGCGTCGGGATCTCGAGCACGCGCACGTAGTAGAAGGCGCGCTGCCTGGCATCGAAGGCCGGATCCTTCCAGTACGCGGTCAGGTACGGCGCGCCGATGGCGTTGCTGTAGCTCGCCTCCTTGACGTTGACCGTGTTACCGACCGCCGGCAGCTTGCCGGTCTTCGCATCGCGCTTGCGGTTGCCGGACCAGGCCACGTCGTAGACTTTCTCGTGGGTCTTGCCGGCCGTGTCGAGCCAGCCCTTGATCACCTGGATGCGGTCGAGGTTGGCGCCGTCGGCATCGCGCAGCGCGCGGATCAGGAAGCCCGGTGCCTTGCCGGCCGGCGCGGCTCGGAGGTCGCCGCCCATCGGCACGC
>JADLEZ010000653.1 GCA_020845855.1 Burkholderiales bacterium | reverse complement strand
GCTGGAAATTTCGTCACCGGCGGCAGTACGGCGCCGCTCCCCCGCATCTGCCCCGCCGGAGTGGACAGCGGCGGGGTCAGGTAGCTGTCGTCGAAGTAGGCGCGGCGCATCAGGGCATGCCTGACGCGGTGCCGGAACGCTTGCGTGGTGATGGGCTTGACGGCGCTGCGGATACCCCATGCGACGCGATAGGCAAGCCGGTATGCGCCGCGCACAGGCCCTCGCCTGGTTTCTGCCAGCGCGTCGGATAGCTCCGCCGGCAGGCCCGCCGAAACACCCCCGCCCGCAACCTCCCCGTCCACCGCCTTCTGCCGGCCCGCGAGCACGTTGCGCATCGGCGCGATCAGCATGTCGGGTAGCCGCTCCTGCACGCTCGCCTGCTCGACGAACCAGTGCGCGTAACTCTTGCCGTGCCGGCCGCCGACGTCGGGGAATGCCGCCTGGATGTCCGGACGCAAGCGGTAGAGCGTCGCAGCGAGCCGCGACACCCACGGCTTGCCATGCTCGGGCGCGGGCTCATTGAGCCAATCGACGACAAAGCGCTCGCCCGCGGGCGTCCAAAGGTCGGGATGCGGATCGTCCCACGGGAACGTCTCGCGATAACAGCGGCGGACGAGGTCGGGGATCGGCTCCCCGGTCGAGAACCGGCCGAACGCATAGGGTGGTTGCTGCGTGGAATCTTCGAGCCCGTTGCGCGCGAGATCTGCCGCGTAGTCGTCGGTCAGCGCGCGCAAGGCGGGCGGCAGGCTGTCGATCGTGTAGCGATCCTGGTGCTTGCTGAGGAGCTTGGCGCCCGGGACAAAGCCTGAAAAATGGAAGAACAGCAGCGGGCGCCCGTTCACCACCGTCGCCCCATCGTCGGCGCGTGCGACGGCGCGATGCTTGAGGTTCCAATACGCCACGTTCCAGCCGGGATCACGCACGATCGCAACGCCCTCGTACATGCCCGGCACGAGATCGATCCACTTCTGATCGGTGAAAAGCCCGCGCGGAATGTCGACGACGCAGTCGCGCTCGAGCTTGCTCTGCCACCACTCCAGGAACCGGTCGGTTTGCCCGCTGCGCGCGAGCGCGATGAAGCCCAAGTTGTAGCTGCCGGACTGGAGCACCTGCAGCTCCGACGGCTTGCGGCCGTCGTCGAGGCGGTCCGTGAGGTGCGGAGTCAGCACGATTTGCGCGGTGTCGAGGTGCGACAATATGGGAGCGGCCGAGCCGTACAGCCTGATGTCCGGATCGAAGTAGATCACTCGTTGATAGCCGCGCGCGAACAGCGCCTCGAACACCCATGGCTTGATCGCCGTATTGAGCTCGAGGATCGTGTACTGAAACGTAAAGCGGTCGAACCGCGGCAGCCCGAGCTCCCGGATGGAGATCTCTTGGTAGGCGTCGCGCGCATCGCGTAGCGCCGGCGGTCCGTCGCAGATCGCAACGAACGCGTCGAGATCGGAATCGTGCGCGCGCACGCTCGCCACCAGCGTCCGCGCGAAGTGCCGGTAATTGTTCGAGACGATCGTGAAGAAGCAGGTCTTGCTCATTGCGCTTCGCGGTGGAGCCGGTCATCGGAGCGCAATTACAACACAGCCCGGATGCGCGAAGTCCGCCCGCGTGTAATCACGCCTCAACCCGTTTCGAGATCTGGCGCGACCGCGAACCCCGTGGGCGCCGCTCCCGCCTGCGATCGTTGCCACATCCTCACATAGGCCGCCTCCAACTGGCGCCGGAAGCGATCGGTATCGAACAACGCGCACGTCGGAAGCTGCCGTTCGAGCTTCTGGCGGATCCGCTGGAGCAGCGCAGCGTCCGTGGCGAGCCGCAGCGCGTGCGCCTCGTATTCGAGAAGCGAGGGCATGACGAGCTCCGGGAGGCCGGCGGCCCGCAGCAGGCTCGCCGCGACGCGTCCGGCGAACGCCGCACCCGGACAGGTGACGATGGGCAAGCCGGCCCACAGCGCGTCGCTCGCGGTCGTGTGGGCGTTGACCGGCATCGTATCGAGGAAGAGATCGGCCAATCGGTGCCGTGCCAGATGCATTTCCACCGGCTGCTTCGGCGCGAAGACCAGCCGACCGGCGTCCACACCGTGCGCCTGCGCTTCACGCCGCAGGTTCGCGGTGGCCGCCGCGTTGCAATCGAGCAGCCAAAGCACGCTGCCGTCCACGGCTTGCAGCAGGCGCATCCACGACGCGAACACGGGCGGCGTGATCTTGTAGCTGCTGTTGAACGAGCAGAACACGAACCCGCGCTCCGGCAGGCCCGCATCCGCGCGTGATGGCACTTGCGTCGCGATCCGCCGTCGCGCGTCGTTCGCCTGATAGCTGCCGGGAAGATAGACCACGCGCTCGCTGTAGTGCGCCTGCGCCGCGGGTGGAACCACGACGTCATCGGCGACGATGTAGTCGATGTAAGGCGCTCCCGTCGTGCCCGGATAGCCGAGATAGTTGACCTGAACCGGGGCCCCGCGCCGGGCGAAGATCCCGGGCCGCGAGTCGGTGGTGTGCCCCTTCAAGTCCACCGCGATGTCGATCTCCAAGGATCGCATCAACTGCGCGACTTCCGCGTCGCTGCGCTCGCGGACGTCGATGAAACGCGTAACGCCATCGCGCAGCCGCGAGCGCATCGGACTCGTCGCATCCGGACCGAACGACAATGCGATCGTCTCGAACCGGCGCGGGTCGTGCGCTTCGATGACGCCGGCCGCGAGGTACGCCGTCGCGTGCTCCTGCAGGTCGGACGACAGGTAAGCAAGCCGGATTCGGTCGTGGCGACGCGGTTCGTGGTGCCGATACGCGGTATCGACCAGCGGGCACCGATCGGCGACCCAGATACGCGCGCAAGCCAGTTGCTCGTCGGGTGCGTCGGCGACCGTCAGGAAGACGAAGGGCGAAGCGGCCCGCTGCCCGGAGCGCACCGACTGGCGCAAGGCGTCGATCTCGGCGGCCAGCCCGCGCCAGTCGCAGCAATGCATGCGCGCATGCAGCATCATGCCGCGCGCGTAGGGCAACGTGGGCTCGACGGCAAGCGCTCGCGCGAAGGCCTCCACGGCCTCGGCATGCCGATGCGCATGCTGGAGGCAGGCGGCGCGGTTGTGAAGCGCGGTCGCCAGCGAAGGCTCGAGGCGCAGCGCCTGCTCGTAGCTCGCCAGGGCATCGTCGTCGCGTCCGAGCCCCGCCAGCGCGACGCCGCGATTGTTGAGCGCTTCGGCGAGTTGCGGGTCGATGGCGAGCGCGTGCTCGCTGCTCGCCAATGCCTCGCGATGACGGTTGAGCGCCGACAACGCGGCTGCACGACCGCAATGGGCGGCCGCGTAGCGGGGCCTCGACCGCAGCGCCTGGTCGAAGCTCGCCAGCGCTTCGTCGTGCCGGCGCAAGTCGTTTTGCACGCTGCCGCGGCCACAATGCGCATCCGCGAGTGCGGGCGCCTGTGCCCGCGCCGCGTCGTAGCTCGCCAACGCTTCGGGGAACCGCCCCAGCTCGCGCAGGATGCCGCCGCGATTGATCTGTGCCGCGACCGCTTGCGGCGCCAGCGCAAGCACCCGGTCGCAATCGCGCAGCGCCTCGGCATGGCGCTTCAGCGCGCGAAACAAGCCTGCGCGCTCGTTGTACGCATCGACGAAGGCCGGGTCCAACGCAAGGGCGCGATCGTAGCTTGCCAATGCCGAGTCGGGCCGGTTCAACGCCTGCAGGATCGTCGCGCGCAGGTAGTGCGTCTGCGCCACATCGGGCTTGCGCGCCAGCGCCTGGTCGCAACTCGCCAGCGCCTCGCCGCCGCGTCCCATGTCGCGCAGCACCCCAGCGTGATTGGCGCTGGCCTCGGCAACGTCGGGATTGATGCGGCGTGCTCGCGCGAGCAGCGCGTCGGCGTCCGCGAGGCGCCCGCGCTGCCAGGCCAGCACCCCCAAGTAGTGGTGCGCATCGAATTGATCGGGCCAGGCACGGAGGATGTCTCGATAAGCGCGCTCGGCCTCGTCCAGACGGCCCGCTCGATGCCAGGCGAGCGCGCGCTGCAGTGCAGCGGGCAATTCTGCAGGCGTCAAGGTCCGGCTGCAACGCTAAACGAGGCCGGCGGCAAGCCGTCGTCGCTGCGCTGGCACATCGTGACGTATGCCGCCTCGAGATTGCGCCGAAACCGGTCGGTGTCGAAAAGCGGTCCGTCCTCGCCCGCGCGCGCGAGCTGCCGCCGGAGCTCGCCGCGCAACGCGGCATCGGTTCCCAGCTCGACGGCGCGCGCCTCGTATTCGGCGAGTGTCGGCGTGACCAGCCACGGCAGTCCGGCGGCGGTGACGAGGCTTCCCGCCATGCGGCCGGCGAAAGCGTCACCCGCACAGGTCAGGACGGGCAACCCGGCAAACAAGGCATCGCTCGCGGTCGCCCCCGCGTTGAATGGAAGCGTGTCCAGAAACAGGTCGGCCAAGCGGTACCGGGCGAGATGGTCCTCGTAGTCGAGGCGCGCCGCGAACACGAGACGCCCGGGATCGACGCCGCGGCTTGCGGCTTCCCGCCGCCGGTTCGCCTCCAGCACCGGGCTTCCACCCAGCAGCCACAGCACGCTGCGCGGGACCTGTCCGAGGATACGCATCCAGACGTCGAACATCCGCGGCGTGATCTTGTAGCTGTTGTTGAAAGAGCAGAAGACCACCGTGTCTTCCGGCAGTCCCTGCGCGGCACGCGTTGGACCCCGCGCAGCGATTCGCCGCCGCGAATCGTTGGCCTGAAACGTGTCCGGCAGGTACACCACCTGCTCTGCGTAGGACTCCCGCCGAGCTTCCGGGATGACGAACCGGTCGGCGAGAATGTAGTCGAAGTAAGGCGCTCCCATCGTGCCCGGATAACCCAGATAGTTGACCTGCACCGGCGCCGGGCGCTGCGCGAAGATGCGCGTCCTGGCGTGCTGCGTGAAGCCGGTCAGGTCCACCGCCACGTCCACCTCCAGCCTTCGCATGAGTGCCGCAACCTCTTCGTCGCCTTGTGCGCGAACGTCGACGAACCGATCGAACGCCGCCTCCAGCCGGGCGGCCATGACCCCTGTCGCCGGCGGCCCGAACGCCAGCGCCATCACCTCGAAGCGCGTCCGGTCGTGCCGCTCGAACACACCGGCCATCAGCGACGGCATCGCGTGATCGCGAAAGTCGGCGGACAGGTAGGCCACTCGCAGCCGGGCGTGCCGGTAGCGCTGCCCCTGCCACATGGCCGCGGGCGCCGGCGGACACTTGTCGGATGCCCAGATGCGCGCGCACCGCAACTGCACGTCCGCGGCATCGCACATCCCCATCAGCGCCAATGGCGTCACGCTGCGCTCGCCCGCGCGCACATCGTCGACGACCCTTTGCACGTCCTCCTCATGACCGCGCCAGTCGCCGACGTGCATGCGCGTATGTACGAGCTCGCCGCGAACGTAGGGCAGGCCGGCATTGGATTCCAGCGCACGCGCGAAATCGCGCGCCGCTTCGTCGTGACGCCGGAGGTACGCCAGCGCCCCGCCGCGGTTCTGCAATGCCGCCGCATATCCAGGCTGCAACGCGAGCGCGCGGTCGAGGCTCGCCACCGCCTCGTCGAAGCGCGACAGCCCGGTGAGCGCGACCCCGCGATTGTTGTGTGCATCGGTGAATCGCGGCTCGCGCGCGAGCGCGTGGTCGCAGTCCGCGAGCGCGTCGGCGTAGCGCGAAAGCGCGATCAGCGTCGCGGCGCGGTTGCTGTATGCATCGGCGAGGCCGGGCTTTGCGGCTATGGCACGCGCATAGCTATCCAGTGCCTCGCTGTACCGGCCGAGGTCGTTGAGCACCGCGCCGCGATTGGACAACACCTCGGCCAAGTCCGGAGCGATGGCGAGCGCGCGGTCATAGTTCGCCAGCGCTTCCTCGAAACGTTGCCGATCGTGCGCGGCCATTGCTTCGGTAAGGTACCCGCGTGCTGCCGCCGGCACGGCCGGTGCGCCGGCACGGGCCGCAAGAGCCGCGATCTTATTGTTGAGTGCCTCGGCGAAGTCCGGCGCGATCGCCAGCGCCTGCTCCCACGATGCCAGCGCCTCGTCCGTGCGCCCGAGGTCGATCAGCGCCCGGCCTCGATTGTTGAACGCCTGGGCAAAGTTCGGCTCGATCGCCACGGCGCGCTCGTAGCTCGCCACGGCCTCTTCGTTGCGGGCAAGGTCCTGCAGCACGAGGCCGCGATTGTAGTAGGCCACGGAGAAATCCGGCCTCGCCTGGACGGCGCGATCGAAGCTCGCGAGGGCATCCAGCCCACGTTTTGCCTCGCGCAGCGCGACGCCGCGGTCGTTGAGCGCATCGGCAAGATTGGGGTCGATGGCCAGCGCGAGATCGTAGTGCACAACCGCGTCCGCATAGCGGCCGAGCGCTTTGAGCACGTCGGCATGGTGAACGTGCGCCGCCGCGGTGTCCGGGGCAACGCCGCGCGCCTGGCAAAGCAGCCGATGGGCATCCTGCCGGCCCTGCTGGACCGCGATGACACCGAGCATGTGCAACGCATCACGCTGCTCGGGAATGGCCGCGACGATCTCCTGGTACAAACGCTGCGCCTCGGCGAGCTGGCCGGCCCGGTGGACGCCGATGGCGTGCTGCAACGCCTGCTGCAGCGTCACCGCCGGCACGCGAATGCCAGCATTCGCTGGTCTCGCGGATGGCCCCAGTCGCCGATGTACTCGACCTCCATCCGCGCCGCCTCGGCCATCCACGCTATCTCCTCCCGCGAATAGTGGTACGGGTCATCGTCGAAGAAGGTCACCATGCCCCCGCGGGGATGGGTGATCGGCGCGACGTGCGCTCGCGCAGGTGCTTCGAAGAAGGTCGCGTAGAAGCGCGCTTGCGGCCGCAGCACGCCCCGGATCTCCACCAGGCACCGGATGATGAAGTTGATCGGCAAGTGCGTGAACACGGAGACGGCCAGGGCGAAGTCGAACGACATCGCGAAGCGCGCGAACCGGAAGCGATCGTCGACGAGCAGGTGCGGCGCCTTCGCGGCAAGGCCGGCGGCAGCGAGCTCCAGGCGCCCCGCGTCGAGCAACGACGCGTTGATGTCCATTCCGCAATAGCGGCCGGCATCGAGATAGCGAATGAAATGGAGGCCGCCGCGCAGCGCGCCGCACCCCACGTCGAGCAAGCGGTGGCCGGGCGCGAGTCCGCGGTCCTTCATGAAGGCGAGCTGCAATGCCCCCAATTCATCCCACAGGCCGCCGACCAGCTCCCGATGCGCGCCCGCCTCGATCTCGTCGGGACGCAGCTGTCGACCATAATCGTTGACGTCCATGGCAAGCGATTTTCCGTGCGCTAACCGCGGACCGATTGCGCCTAACAGTTCGTTGAAATTTGCGACCGTATCCCCAATCCAGTGTCAGTTGCGGAAAGCAGATCCCTCGTCGCCTTCGCTCCTCGGGATGACACAGCGGAATTTTCAACGAACTGCTAAAGCGCATTGGCGCCGCCATTGCATTGTACGACGCCCGTGCGGCGGCTCGAGCCGGCGTTCCGTCGGCGGCGACGGGTGGCAGGGCCTCGCCGGCATTCTTCCTGCTTGGATCGAAACCACACCGCAGGTGCGTTCGGGTGCAAAGGCGGGTGCCCTGACCCGCCGAACGGCATCAATCCGTGGCGCGCGGGCGTTGGCGGCGCACGATGCCGGTGTCATAATGGAGCAGGACGATAGCGGCCTCCCGACGCCGCTCGCGAGACAACAATGAACCGCACTTTGCTATCGCACTTCACCGGGCTGCGCAGCCTCCTTGGCCGGGCGCTGCCCGCTCTGCTGGCGATAACTGTCATGGCGGCCACCGGCGCGCTTGCCGGGATCGCTCACGCGGCTGCTACCGTCGACACGATCGTGGTCAAGATCCGCGACGATGCGCTGCCGCCGGATGCCCGCGTCCTGCCGGTCGAATTCGGCGACCTGCTGGGCGCGGCGGCGGCGGTGTCCCTGGCGCAAATCGGCGTCGAGCGCGACGGCGCTTTCCGGTTGCGCTTGACGCAGCCGCTGCCGTTCGTCGAGGCGCGCGCGGCCGTCAATCGCGTGCGGATGCTGCCGCAGGTGCTCTACGCCCAGTTGCCGGATCCGACCGTCCCCAGCGCGAGTCCCTTCCTCGTGCCGGGCGCGGCGCAACCGCCCGTGACGAAGATGATCGTTAAGTATCGCGATCCGGCATTGTCGTGGCTGTCGGATCGGGACGGGGCGCTTGACGCGGCGCAGCTCAACCGCCTGAGCGTGGCAGCCGGGCGGTCCTTCGCCAACGAGCGGGCGATGTCGGGTGGCGCGTTCGTCGTGCGCCTGTTCCAGCCGGTCCCCGCGGATCAGGCGCAGACCCTGGTCCAGAGCCTCGAAAGCGTTCCCGAGATCGAATATGCGGAGCCGGATCTGCGGATGTATCCGACCATCGTGCCGAACGACTCGCTGTACGGATCGCAGCAGTGGGATTTGAAGCCGCCCGCGCAGTCGGCGGGCGGCGCCAATCTCCCGCCGGCGTGGGACATCACGACCGGCTCGTCCGCGGTCCGGATCGCCGTGCTCGACACCGGCATCCTGCCGCATCCCGACCTTATCGGCCGGTACCTCGCCGGCTACGACATGATCGCCGATGCGCTGGTGGGCAACGACGGCAACGGCCGCGACAGCGACCCTACCGACCCCGGCGACTGGATCACGCTTTCCGAAAACCAGGAACCGGGCGGCTACTTCCAGGGATGCCGGGTCGGCAGCAGCTCTTGGCACGGCACGCATGTTGCCGGCACGATCGGCGCCTCGAGCAACAACGCCCAGGGCATTGCCGGCATCAACTGGGTGAGCCAGATAGTCCCGGTGCGCGTGCTCGGAAAATGCGGCGGCTATACGTCCGATATCGCCGACGCCATGCGCTGGGCGGCCGGCCTGACGGTTACCGGCGTGCCGGGCAATCCGAACCCCGCACGCGTCATCAGCCTGAGCCTCGGAGGCGGCGGTGCCTGCGGCACGACATTCCAGAGCGCGATCAACGCGGCGCTCGCGGCAGGCAGCCTGTTCACGATTGCCGCCGGGAACGACAATGCGGATGCGAAAGACTTCTCGCCCGGCAATTGCGCCGGCGTGATCACGGTCGCCGCCACCCAAGCGGCGGGGGCGCGGGCGTCGTACAGCAACCACGGCGCGACGGTCGATATCGCGGCCCCAGGCGGTGGCGACGGCGTCGGCATCGTATCCACGCTCAACAGTGGGACGACCACGGCGAATCCGTCCGGCTATATCTACGTCGGGTACCAGGGGACCAGCATGGCCACCCCTCACCTGGCCGGTATCGCATCGCTGATGCTTTCGGCCAACAGCACGCTGACGCCGGCGCAGGTGCTCTCGACGATCCAGACGACGGCGCGCGCGTTCCCCACCGGAACCGGCCGCGACTGCACCTCCGACCTCGGGTCCGTGACCGGGACCATCAAGTACTGCGGTGCCGGCATCGTGGACGCCGGCGCCGCGGTCGCGGCGGTCGCCGGAGGGCCGGGCGCCACCACGACCCTGATTTCGAGCTCGTCCCATCCGGCCGCGGCGGGCGCCCTGGTGACGTTCACCGCGTCGGTGACCGGGACGTCGCCCACCGGCACCGTCACGTTCCGCGACGGCGGCGTCACGATCGCCACCTGCAGCGCCGCCCCGCTCGCCGGCGTGGGCAGCACCCGGACGGCGACCTGCGGCATCAGCACGCTCGCCACCGGCGTTCACAGCATCGTCGCCACGTACAACGGCGACGCCGGCAACGCGACCTCGAGCAGTCCGCCGCTGTCGCAGACGATCACCGGTGCCGCGGGCAGCACGAGCACGGTGGTCTCGAGCTCGGCCAATCCGGCCACCGCGGGCGTCCTGGTGACGTTCACCGCGTCGGTGACCGGGACGTTGCCCACCGGCACCGTCACGTTCCGCGACGGCGGCGTCACGATC
>JADLEZ010000652.1 GCA_020845855.1 Burkholderiales bacterium | reverse complement strand
CGGGTGGTGTAACGCTGCTCTCGATCGTGAACGGAAGCGCACAGGGATTCGTGCACTATGCGTACGACTTTACCGCGACAGGGAGTTTGACGACGCTGTCCTTCGTGCACGGCGACCAGCCGTCGTTCTTCATCCTCGACGACGTCTCCGTGCGCGCTGTTCCGGAGCCCGGCACGCTCGCGCTGCTGGGACTCGGCCTTGCCGGCCTTGGCCTCGCGCGGCGACGCAAGCTGACCTGATCGCTTCTGCCAGTCAACGGGGCGGTACCAGAGAAAGCCCGGCCATCGCCGGGCTTTTTCGTTGTTAAGATCGCCTCATACGAATCCGCGGGGGCTGCCGATGGCATTCTGGAACCGGCGCACATCGATCGATGTGCTCAACAACATCGATGAACGTCATCGCCTGAAACGCACGCTGCGCTGGCCACATCTCGTCGCCCTCGGCGTCGGCGCGATCGTGGGCACCGGCATCTACACACTGATCGGCATCGGCGCCGGCCGGGCCGGCCCCGCCGTGATTCTGTCTTTCGTCATTGCCGGCGTCGTCTGTGCCTGCGCGGCGCTCTGCTACGCCGAACTCGCCACGCTGATGCCGGCTGCCGGAAGTGCATATACCTACACCTACGCGGTCGGCGGTGAGCTGCTCGCATGGGTCGTCGGCTGGAGCCTCATTCTCGAATACACGGTGGTTTGCAGTGCGGTAGCGGTCGGCTGGTCTGGCTACGCAGTCAGTTTCCTCGATTCGGTCGGCCTCCACCTGCCGCATTGGCTTACGGCCGGGCCGCACGCCGGCGGAATCGTCAATCTGCCTGCTGTCGTGATTCTCTTCGCGGTCGCAGGACTGCTGATGCTCGGCACGCGCGAAAGCGCCACCGTGAACGCATTCCTCGTCGTCTTCAAGGTCGCGGCGCTGATCGTCTTCATCGCGATCGCGCTGAAGGCGTTCAATGCCGGGCACTTCTCGCCGTTCATGCCGTACGGCTTCGAGGGGCACGTCGAGGGCATTGAAAAGCGCGGCGTGATGGCCGCAGCCGCGATCATCTTTTTCGCCTTCTACGGTTTCGATGCGGTATCGACCGCCGCCGAGGAGACGATCGATCCGAAGCGCGATCTCGTGCGCGGAATCGTCGGCTCGATGATCGTCTGCACGAGCCTCTACATGCTGGTCGCGGTGGCGGCGCTCGGCGCGCTGCCGTACGGGGAATTTGCGGCGAGCACGGATCCGCTCTCCTATATCCTGCGCACCCTCGGCAGTCCGCTCGCCGCCACACTCATCGCGACCGCGGCGGTCATCGCGCTCCCGACTGTGATCCTCGCCTTCATGTATGGCCAGAGTCGCATCTTCTTCGTGATGGCGCGCGATGGTTTGCTGCCCAAGCGCCTCGGCAGCATCAATGCTCGCCGAGGTACGCCGGTTGCCATGATCTTCGTCACGGCGATCGTCACGTCGCTGATAGCAGGGATTTTTCCGCTCGCGGAGATCGCGGAACTCGCCAATGCCGGTACGCTCTGCGCGTTCGTCGCGGTGGCAGCATGCGTGCTTGCCCTGCGGTTGCGCGAGCCGACCCGCCCGCGCATCTTCACGACGCCGTGGCCCTGGATCGTGGGGCCAGTAGCGATTGTCGGCTGCGTCTATCTCTTCTTGAACCTGCCGTCGGCGACCCAGATCCGCTTCTTCATCTGGAACGCGATCGGCATCGTGGTTTATATGCTGTACGGCAGGGTTGCGAGCGTGCTTGCGAAGCGGGTTTACCAGGACGGCTGACGCGGCTACAATTCGCGCCCTCGGCGGGGCCGGACCTGAGGTGACAGGGGCCGGTCCCTCGTAGGCTCAAGTAGAGCTTTGGGTACCAAGTGATTGATTTGGAAGGCCCCCCGAGGGGCTTTTCTTGTTTATGGACCCCTGGCCGGGGTCCCGGTGCGGGCTTTCAGGGCCGCGCTCGTATGGACGCACGGTGGGCCTTCGGGCCCATTTTTTTTCGTGGAGGCAGGGTGACAGCGACGGCGCTTCGCGATCGGCTCATCACGTTGCTCGAGCCGCTGGTCGAGCAGCTGGGTTTCGAGCTGGTCGATGTCGAGGCGAACGCGGGTCGCGGGTCCGGAATGCTGCGACTCTATATCGATGGCGTGGCGGGTGTGGGTGTCGATGATTGCGAGCGGGTGAGCCGCGAGGTGTCGGCGCTGCTCGACGTGGAGGACCCGATGCCGGGCGCGTTCACGCTCGAGGTGTCCTCGCCGGGTTTCGACCGGGTGCTGAGGAAACCCGCGCATTTCGAGCGCTTTCGCGGCGCACGGGTGAAGGTGGAACTTGTCGTGGCGCGCGACGGACGGCGCCGCTACACGGGTGATCTCGTGTCGGTGTCGGATCGCGGGATAGAGCTCGAGGTCGATGGCGGGAATGTGATGGTGGATTTCGCGGCAATTGACCGCGCGCGTCTCGCGCCGCTTTAGCGCGGTGTGGTGTGCTGAAGGAGTCGGGATGAACAAGGAAATTCTGATGGTCGTCGATGCCGTCTCGAACGAGAAGGGCGTCGACAAGGAAGTGATCTTCGAGGCACTCGAGGCGGCACTTGCCGCAGCGACGCGCAAGAAGCACGGCGAGGAATGGGACGCGCGCGTCGCGATCGATCGCAAGACGGGCGATTACGACACGTTCCGCCGCTGGAAAGTGTTCGCGGACGATTCCACCGAGCTCGAAGTGCCGGACCGCGAATTGCGGCTCGAGGATGCGCTCGACATCGACGCGAAGGCGGAGG
>JADLEZ010000651.1 GCA_020845855.1 Burkholderiales bacterium | reverse complement strand
CGCTGCGCAGCGCGCGCAGCACTGGCGCCGAGATCGGATCGAAGCGGCTGGAGACCCGCGCATTGCCGCGGTCGACGGCATACATGAACTGGAACAGGTCGTTGGAGCCGACGGAGAGGAAATCCACGCGCGGCAGCAATTCGTCGAGCTGGTAGAGGAGGGACGGCACTTCCAGCATGGCGCCGATCTCCACCCGCTCCGGCAGGGTGTGGCCGTGCCGGCGCAGATGCGTCAGCTCGTGCTCGACCAGCGCCTTGCCCTGGTCGAATTCCTCGACGGTCGCAACCATCGGGAACATGATCCGCAGCGAACGGCCCGCGGACGCCTTCAGAAGCGCGCGAACCTGGCTGCGCATTAGGCCGGGACGATCTAGGCAGAGCCGGATGGCGCGCCAGCCCATCGCCGGATTTTCCTCCTCGAAGGCGTGCATGTAGGGCAGCACCTTGTCGCCGCCGATATCGAGGGTGCGGAACGTGACCGGGCGCTTCTCGGCGGCGTCCAGCACGGCACGGTAGAGCGCGAATTGCTCGTTGATGCGCGGGAACGAGGTCGCCACCATGAACTGCAATTCGGTGCGGAACAGGCCGATGCCGGCCGCGCCCGTCTCCGCGATATGCGGCAGGTCGATCAGGAGGCCGGCATTAATCATCAGCGCGACCGGCTGGCCGTCTTTGGTGACGCAGGCGCGCTCGCGCAATTCCTGGTATTGCGCCTGCCGCCGCGCGCGCAGGCGTACCCGTTCGGCATAGGCGCTTTCGAGGTCGGGCGGCGGGCGCAGGAACACCTCGCCCGAGATGCCGTCCACGATCACCGCGTCGCCGGATTCGACGAGGCTCGTGATGTTCTCCGCCTCGCCCACGGCGGCGATGCCGAGCGCGCGCGCCACGACCGCAACGTGCGAGGTCGCGCCGCCTTCCTCCAGGATCAGGCCGCGCAGTCTTTTCCGGTCGTAGTCGAGCAAAGCCGCCGGGCCCATCATGCGCGCGACCACGATGGCGTTGTCGGGAAGCTGGTCGCGGTGCGGCGCGTGCTCGACGCCCATCAATTGCCGCATCAGGCGGTTGGCGAGGTCGTCGAGGTCGTGCAGGCGCTCGCGCAGATAGGGGTCGGTCGCGCGCATCATGCGCGCGCGGGTGTCCGACTGTACGCGCTCGACGCCGGCTTCCGCGGTGAGGCCGCTCGCCACCGCTTCGCGCATGCGGTCGAGCCAGCCGCGGTCATGCGCGAACATGCGGTAGGCTTCCAAGACCTCGCGCGATTCCGCGCCGTCGGAAACCTCGCCGCGCTCCAGCATGGTGTCGACGTCGGCGCGTAGCGTGGCGATGGCGTCGTCGAGCCGCTTCAATTCCTTCGGCACGTCGTCGGCGATGAAGTTCTTCACCACCACGCGCGGCTCGTGCAGCACCACATGGCCGAGCGCGATGCCTTCCGACAGCGCCGAGCCCTTGATGTTGCGGCGTGGCCGCACCGCCGGCTCCGCGCCGGGCGGGGCGAGCGCGGAGATTTCGCCCGAGGCGATCATCTCCGCCAGCACCATCGCGGTGGTCTGGAGCGCCTCGACTTCCTCTTCCGAATAGGTGCGGTGCGCGCGGTTCTGCACCACCAGCACGCCGAGCGTGTTGCCGGCGCGCAGGATCGGCACGCCGAGGAAGGAATGGTAGATTTCCTCGCCCGTCTCCGGCCGGTACGAATAGGCGGGATGCGACTGCGCGTCGGAGAGGTTGATCGGATTGGCCTGGCTGGCGACGAGGCCGACCAGGCCCTCGTCGGTGCGCATCACCGTCATGTGGACGGCTTCGCGGTTGAGGCCCTCGGTGGCGTAGAGTTCGAGGGTGCCGTCCATGCGCAGCACATAGACGGAGCAGACCTCCGCCACCATGTTGGCGGCGATCAGCACCACGATCTTGTCGAGACGCTCCTGCGCGCTGACCGGTTCCGCCATCACCTCGCGGAGCCGGCGCAACAGCACGCGCGGACCGCCGAGTGCGCCACGCATGGCGTGTGGTCCTCAAAAACCGTCGGGACTGGCGGCGGGGCGCCGGTTCCGGCTCATTCTTCGGGAAAAGCGGTGGCGGGTCCGGTCGCCCGCGACGGCTGCCCTTATGGGCTATAGCGAATGGAGCGTGTCGGGAGCAAGACAAACGAGCGGCCCGGCCGCCCCCGACGGGTCAGAGAATTCAAGTTTTATCAAGTCCATAAAGCGAGTGCAGGGTGCGGACCGCAAGCTCGGTATAGGCGGCGTCGATCAGCACGGAAAACTTGATCTCGGAGGTGGTGATCGCCCGGATATTGATGTTGCGCTCCGACAGCGCCCGGAACGCCTTGGCGGCGACGCCGGCATGGCTGCGCATGCCGATGCCGATCACCGAGACCTTGGCGACGTCGCTCGCCCCGTCCAGCCGCTCGAAGCCGATCCCCCCCTTGGCCTTGCCGATCACGTCCATCGCGCGCTGATAGTCGGCGGCCGGCACGGTGAAGGTGAGGTCGGTCTTCTTGCCGTCGGCGGAGACGTTCTGGACGATCATGTCCACGTTGACATTGGCCTCCGCCAGCGGGCCGAAGATCGCCGCGGCCACGCCCGGCTTGTCCTCCACGTTGCGGATGGAGATTTGCGCCTCGTCCTTGGAGAAGGCGATGCCGGTGACGACTTGCTGTTCCACGATATCCTCCTCGTCGCAGATGAGGGTGCCCGGCGGCGTGCCGTGCGGGTCGATGTCCTCGGGCTTCTCGAAGCTCGAGCGCACGAAAATCCTGACCTTGTGCACCATGCCGAGCTCGACCGAGCGCACCTGGAGGACCTTGGCACCGAGCGAGGCGAGCTCCAGCATCTACTCGAACGCCACCTTGTCGAGCCGGTGCGCCTTGGGCACGACGCGCGGGTCGGTGGTGTAGACGCCGTCCACGGCGGTGTAGATG
>JADLEZ010000650.1 GCA_020845855.1 Burkholderiales bacterium | reverse complement strand
TACGAACCAGGTGGTCGGGAGTTCGAATCTCTCCGGGCGCGCCAACTTCCTCCTGCAGAAGGCTAGGCAAGGCGCTTGCCGTGGCCGCAGTTTCCCGCCTCGGAAAGCAGCTCGAACAGATCATCGCCGCCCTGGACTCGGTCGCCGCGCGCTTCGCTCTCATCGGCGGTCTCGCTCTCGCGTCCCACAAGGTCTTGCGGGCCACCCAAGACATCGATCTGCTCACGAACGCGGACCAGGCCGATGCAATCAATCGGACCATGGTCGCGCTCGGCTATCGATGCCTGCATCGAAATCCCGATGCCGCCAATTTCCTGCGCGGTGACGAACGAGTGGACTTCATCTTTGCGCACCGACCCGCCGCGATTCGCATGCTCGCCCGCGCGCCGGTGCTTCATACGGCTTTCGGCGAGCTGCGCGTGGTCAGTGCAGAGGCACTGATCGGGTTGAAGCTCCAGGGCTTCGTCAACGATCCGCGGCGCACCCAGGATCTGGAGGACATTCGCGCACTGATTGCCGCCAATCGTGCCGAGCTCGAGCTCGATGAGGTGCGCGAGTATTTCCGGCTTTTCGATCGCGAGTCCCTGCTCGAGGAACTCCTTCGGTGAGTGCAGCCGCGGACGCCGATCAACCCCTCGTTCGTGACGGGGGTCTGCCCAGGACCAGAATTGAAACCGGTCGCGATCCATTCGAGGCTCTCGACGATCTGATGGCGGTCGTCGAGGCGCTCTGTCCGACCTGGCCGCAACGCGGGACTTTCGCAGACTCTTCGGGATTCCGGCTGTAGCAGACCATGCCGCGGCCAGGACCGCGGTGGTGAATGTCGCGAAGACCTGCGCAGAGCTGATTGGATGATCCGGCAGGGCTACATCTGCGCAAAGTGCCAACCGCGGCTGCAGCTCGCCCTGCGATGTTCAGCTGGTCATCCTCCGCGCGCCTTCGCCTTGCGCATGCGCTTGTTCTGCTTCTTCGATTGATTCAGCAGCTCGTTCCAATCGTCCGGCGGATTGCCGCTCTCGAGCATCCGGCGAAAAGTCCGATAGGCATCGTTGCCGCTTTCGTAGGCGCGCTTCGTATGCTCATCGTTTACCCAGGCATAGATGATGATCCGGCCTTCGCGGTGATAGCGGAAGAAAAGGCGATATTGCTGGAAGAACTTCGCCCGAAACCAATGCCTGTACTCGTCACCGAGTGTAGTGCCCTGGCGGTACTCCGGGCGGGCGGGGTCTTGCGGAATGATCTCGAAGGCCAGATTGACGATCGCGGCCAGACGTTTGGTCGCGTTCTTCGCCTTGTAGCGCCTGGGTTCTTTGGCGCGCAGCCGCTCGACCTGCGCGATCAGTGATTCGAAAGTGTCGAGAAACTGAGGATGCGCGAAGATCGACCACCCGTTGATCACTACGGGTGAATCACTGCCGGCCGAGGGCGTCATTCGTCCTCGGGTTGCAGGGGCGCATCGAGATCGACCTTCACGCCTTTCACGATCGAACGCGCGCGCCGCAACAGGGCGGGATCGATGCCCCGGATCCGCTCCGGATGCGCTGCCATGTCGCGCGTGAGGAAGGCCAGGAACTTCCCGACTACCGGGTCGCTTTCATCGGCTGCGGCAGCAGCCCGCGTGAGCACCACTTCGCCGCTCGGCCGCACCACGTAACGGATCTTGTCGCGCTTGCGCAATTTGAGCGTGCGGCGCACGGCATCGGGGACCGTGGTCTGGTAACGGTCCGTCAAGGTGGATTCGATTTCGAGCGCCATGGGGATTTCCAGGAGGGGCGGTGCAGGGGATGGTAATGCGATTGCATTGTGGATTCAACGCTCGAATCTGCGCTGAATGTCCAGATTCACCGACTTTCCACGGTCGCAGATGAGCGCCAAACGGCAAAGAGCGGTTCGGCGCGCCATGGCCGGGCGCGGCAGCAGTTTAGAAGGCGGTCGGGGCCGGATCAGTCCCCGGCAGGGCTTGCCTCGTCGGCGTGAGGCAGCAGCACCTCCCGTATGCGGTTCCACTCCGGCGAGCGCGCATTCCCCCGAAGGCGCTCATCGATCTGCGACGGCTCCGACACGGTCTGCGCCCTCGCGGCATGGCTGTTCAGGACTGCGCCAACTGCAACGATCAGAGAGAAAAGCGCGGTAACGAATTTGCTGCGCATGGTCCGTAGCGTGAGCTGTTCCCGACACTGTTGCCAGATGACCTGTTCAGGCTGTGCGATGAGGCGCCCGGCCAATCATCCGCGTGAGCGAGCCGCCGAACTGAACCCCCGCCACGCCGCCGCTAGGGTCGGTCACACGTACTGGAGAGACCTCCCCATGCAGCTGACCCCCTTGCGCGAACGCGGCCAGTCGGCCTGGCTGGACGATCTCGACCGTGGCCTGCTGGCGAGCGGCGAGCTCGCGCGGCTCATCGCTGCGGGCATCACCGGTCTCACCTCAAATCCTTCGACCTTCGCGAAGGCGCTCGCCGACCGGCAGGCCTATGCGGACGACGTGGCGCGCTTCCGCGCCGATCCGCAGCGCGCGGCTGGCGGGCGCGAGGCGCTCTACGAGGCGCTGACGATCGCCGACCTGCGCCAGGCGGCCGATCTGCTGCGTCCGGTCTGGGAGCGGACCGGGGGGCGGGACGGACAGGTCTCGCTGGAGCTCGCGCCGCGGCTCGCCGACGATCCGATCGGCACGGTCGATGCGGCGCGGCGGCTGTGGATCGCGCTCGACCGGCCGAACGCGATGATCAAGGTGCCGGGCACGGTTGCCGCACTGCCAGCGATCACGCAGCTCGCCGCGGAAGCGATCCC
>JADLEZ010000649.1 GCA_020845855.1 Burkholderiales bacterium | reverse complement strand
ACGGCATCGTGCAGGACGACGGCACGACGTCGCGCCTCGGGCCGTCGCACTACCTGATGACGACGACCACCGTCAACGCGGTCCGCGTCATGCAGCACATCGAGTACCTGCTGCAGGTGGTGTGGCCCGAGCTCGACGTGTACGCCACGTCGGTGACGGAGCAATGGGCGGCGGCCGCGATCTCCGGCCCGCGCGCGCGCGACGTGGTCGCCGCACTCGTCGACATCGACGTGTCCAACGACGCATTCCCGTTCCTGGCGGTGGGGACGTGTCGGATCGGCACGATCCCGGCGCGCCTGTTTCGCATGAGCTACTCGGGCGAGCTCGCGTACGAGCTGCACGTGCCCGCCGATCGCGGACTCGAGGCGTGGGAGGCGATCCTGGCGGCCGGCACGGCGTTCGGCATCATGCCGTACGGGACGGAAGCGATGGGCACGCTGCGCATCGAGAAGGGCCACATCGTCGTCGGGCCCGAAGCGGACGGCCGCACTACCGCCGACGACCTCGGCTTGGGCAAGCTCGTCAACCCGGACAAGTGGTGCGTGGGCAAGCCGCTCCTGTCGCGGCCTGGCCTCACCGAACCGGGACGCTGGCAGCTCGTAGGCCTGACCGCGCTCGACGGTGCACCGATGCCGCGCGCGGCGAAGCTCGTCACCGACCCCGACCACGCGCTGCCGAACCCGATCGAGGGCCATGTCACGTCCTGGTGCTACAGCCCCAACCTCGAACGGTGGATCGCGCTCGCGCTCCTCGCCAACGGACGCGCGCGCCATGGGCAGACGCTGTGGGCGATGTCGCCGCTCGCCGATGCGCGCGTGCGCGTGCAAGTCGGGCCGCCGTGCTTCATCGACCCGGAAGGAACGCGTCTTCGTGGCTGATCCGCTCATCCTTCGCGAGGCGACGATCCGCGCCGCCTGGAACGTGCAGGGCGACCCGCGGCGCCTGCGCCTCGACGTGCCGGTCGCGCCGAACACGGTAGGCCGCCTCGGCGCGGCGTCCGTGTTCTGGCTCGGCCCGCGCTCGTGGCTCGTGCTGGGCGATCGCGTCGAGGTCGCCGACGGCGCGGTGTTCGACGTGTCGGCGGCTCGCGTGGCGTACGAACTCGCAGGAGAGGATGCGCCGATCCTGCTGTCCGCGCACTGCCCGCTCGACTTCCACCTGTCGGCCTTCGCCCGCGGCACCTGCGCGCAGAGTCTCTTCGGCCAGGTCAACACGCTGTACTACCGACACACGACGCGCGACGCCTGGACGCTGTTCGTCGCGCGCAGCTTCGCGCGCGGCGTGCGCCATCACCTCACGATGGGCGTTGTCGAAGAAGCGCCTGCGCAGCCCTTCGTCGCCGATTAGGCCGTCACCACGGCATCCGCGAGCCATGGCGCGATGCGCGCGAGCGTCGGACGCCACTCGCGGTCGACGAGCTGCGTGACCGTCGCCGCCATCCGTTGCGGCAGCGCGCCGTACTCGCCCTTGCGCGCGACCAGCGTGATGTCGCGCGCCAGCGGCGGACCGGGCAGCGGCGCCGCCACGCACGCCGCCGAAGCGGCGCGTGCCTGCAGCAGGCACAGCGGCGTGACCAGCGCCCACCCGATGCCCTCGGCAACCATGGCGACCAGACAGTCGGCGGTGTCGATCTGCAGGCGGTTCGGCGGCACCACATCGCGCTCGTGCAGGTAGCGCTCGATCGCGACCCCGATGTGCGACTCCACGTTGAAGCGCACGAGCGGCGCCGCGGCGGCCAGCGCCGCCAGGGTGGGGGCGCGCAACGCTTGCGCGAGTGAGCGCGGCATGAGCAGCACGAAAGGCTCGGTCAGGAGGCGATGGCGCTCCAGCGCGCCCGCGCCGTCCGGCGGATCGGTTGTCACGATCATGTCGAGCTCGCGCGCGACCAGCGCGGCGCCGAGGCCGGGCGACAGGCCCGACGCCACGCGCAGGTGCACGGTGGACGGCAGCAAGGTCGTGAGCAGCGCGGGCCCGATGGTGGCGGCGAACGAATCGACCATGCCCAGGCGCAGGAGCTGCGCTTCGCTGCCCGCCTGCTCGCGGATCGACTTGTACACGCTCTCGGCTTCGGCGACGAGCGCGGCTCCCCGTTCGCGCAAGGCCGCACCCGCCGCGGTCAGCGCAAGCGGCCGGCGCTCGCGGTCGACGAGCACGGCGCCCACGTGCTCCTCGAGCTGGCGGATCGCCTGCGACACCGCCGATTGCGACAGATCGAGTCGCTTCGCGGCAGCGGTCATGCTCGCGAGGTCGGCGACGGTGAGGAAGACCTTCAGCGCCTTGAGATCGAGCACCTGAAGCATTACTCCTACGGCCGGAGGCTGTCTGTTCGCACACGCGCGCTACCGATCGGCCCGAAGGGCTATGATCGGCGCGCTTCCATGTCCTTGCTACGCGAAAGGCGCACGGCCGCCCGAAGCCTTTCGCGCGGACGTAACCACATCAGCTCCACGGGAATGGGCTGTTGCTCACCGGGTGCAGCCTGCCTTCGGCGTAGCGGGAGAAGCGAAACGGCTCCAGCAACGCACGCTTCGTTCCCAGGAGCTCGTCGGCCACGAGCTCGCCGACGCCGATCATCTTGTAGCCGTGGTTGGAATCGGCGATGACGTACACGTTCTGGCAAAAGCGGTCGATCACCGGGAAGCTGTCCGGCGTGAAACAGCCGATGCCGCCCGACGGCTCCTTCTTGTAAGCGCCGTGGCGGCCCTCGAAGCGCTTCTGGCAGAACGCGAGCGCCGACGTCCACATGTCGGCAAAGTTGTCGGTCACCACGAATTCCGGCGACTCGGGCCCGTAGGGGTCCACGCGCACCTCGTCGGCCGGCCGGTCCACCGCCGCCGGCATCGCGCCCCCCTGCACGCCGCCGAAATGGAAGTCGGGCTTGTAGTAAAGCCCCCACAGCTGGTCGGTGATGAGCTTGCCGTCGCGGTCCGAATACAGCGGGGCGTCCGTGTCCACGTGGATCACGGGCGGCATCGCGCCGTCGTTGGTCTTCTGGAAGTTCGGGTCGACGCCGAGGGTGCCCTCCTGCAGCGCCATGTAGTGCCACATCGGGATGCCTTCGTTCAACTTGCCGTCGCGGCCCTTGATGGTCACCGCTTTCGGCAGCTCGAGCATGTTCCAGATGCTGTTGATCCACGGCCCCACGGCGACCACGACTTCGTCGCACGCGAGCGTGCCCGCGGAGGTTTCGACGGCGGTAACGTGGCCGCCGCTGCCCCGCCGCAGCCCAGTGACCGTAACGCCCTCGTATATCTCCACACCCGCGGCGCGGGCCTTCGCGGCGAGCCCGCGCAGCGATGCTATGTTGTTGGCGTAGCCGCCGCGCTTCTCGTGCAGCACGGAGGTGATGCCGCTCGCCTGCCAGTCGTGCAGGAGTCCTCTCATGTAGCTCATCGACTCGGCTTCGCCCTCGACGAACACGGAGTCGTAGCCGATTGCCTTCTGTTGCTCGTAGATCCTGCCGACCTGCTCGCGCATCCCCTCCGGGCTGATCTGCATGTAGCCGACCGGGTGATAGCTGTACGACTCGGGGTCGCTTTCCCACACCGATACCGAATGCGCCATCAACTCGCGCATCGCCGGCTGATAGTAGTTGTTGCGCACCACGCCGCAGGCGATGCCCGACGCGCCGGCCCCGACGCCGATCTTGTCGATGACGACGATGCGCGCGTCGGCCACGCCGCGCGCGGCGAGCTTGTGCGCAAGGTGCATCGAGGTCGACAGGCCGTGGATGCCGGCGCCGATGACAACGTATCTCGCATGGGAGGGAAGCGTAGGCATATCGCGGTCAGGGTGGAGGTCGGGCGAGCTCGTCACGCAGCGCGTCGCACGCCGCGTCGTCCGTGGTCAGCGCCGCGACGAGCGCTTCGATGCGCGCGGCCCGCGCCGTGCCGAGCACGGGGCCGGCGAGCGCGTGGTACTTTTGCGCTATCTCGTCGTCGGAGAACGGATTCTCCGGCCCGCCGCGCGCTTGCGCCGGCGCGGACTCGAAGCCACGGCCGTCGCGCAAGACCACGCGCACGCGCGCCCAGCGCTCGGCGGGAAAGCGGCGCGAGAATTCGCCGGCCTCGACGAGGGTCGTGGCGTCGATGAGACGCCGCACGCGCGGATCGAGGACGCCGGTGGTGTTGACCTCGTCGGCGCCGACGCGTCCTGCGACCAGCGCGCAGGCCACGGGGAACGTAAGGCTGTACTGCGCCTCGTCGGTGGCCGCCGGGTAGCGGCAGCGCGACCCGAGATCGATGGCTTCGCGAAAGCTCTCGATCGCGACGGTCGCGATGTCGTCGGCGCCGAAGCCATGCTCGCGCGAAAGCGCTAGCGCGGCCTCGATCGCGGGCTGCGCCCAGCGGCACACCGGATACGCCTTGAAGTACTGCTCGCGGATGCGAAACCGCGTGCCGAGGTCGTTCCAGTGAACGGCCTCCCGCTCGACGGTGATCGCCGGCGCGCCGGTGAATCCCGACGCCGCCATCAGCGCGGCGGTCACGCCGGCGTATGCACCCCACGACGAGCCGTCCTTCACCATCGACGGCGTTTCGCACACCCGCAGGATCTGCCCGCGCGGCCCCCAATACTCCGCGATGCCGAGGGCATGACGCGCCTGCGCATCGGTCAGCGGCAGCACGCGGGCTCCCAGCGCCGCGCAAGCGAGCGCGTTCCATGCGCCGGAGCAGTGATAGTCGGCGACCGAGGCGTGCAGCGCTATCCCTGCCCGGGTCGCGAGCTCGTAGCCCATCACGATACAGGTCAGGAACTCGCGGCTGGCGCAATGCAAACCGTCGAGGTACGCGAGCAGCGCGGGCAGCACCGCCACCCCGGCGTGGCCCTTGGTGAGCACGTGTCCGTCGTGGCTGTCCAGCGCATCGATCGCCGCCGCGCCGGCGAACGCGGCGCCCGCAGGGCTCGCCCGGCGTCCGTCGAACAGGAGACTCGCCTCGCGCGCCCGGCCGCCCATGTGCTCGACCGCATGACCGGCCGCGAGCCGCGCCGCCGGCAGGCGCGAGCCCGCTGCCGCGGTGCCCACGAGATCGAGCAGGCACCGCCGCGCGCACGCGACCACGTCCGCGGGCAGCGTCTCGTAGCGCAGCTCGCGAACGAAAGTCGCGAGGTCGGGCGGCGCGCCGGCCGAATCGGGCACGCTAGATCAATCCGTTCTGCTTGAGGAACGCCTCCGCGACTTCCTCCGGCGTCTTCTTCTCGACGTCCACGGCCGCGTTGAGCTTCGCCATGGTCTCGCTGTCGAGCTTGGCGGCGACCGCGTTCAACGCCTCGACCAGCTTCGGATTCTTGTCGGCGATCTCCTTGCGCACGACCGGCGTCAGGTTGTACGGCGCCGCGTAGTTCTTGTCGTCCTTCAGCACCACGAAGTTGAACGCGGGGATGCGGCCGTCGGTGGTGAACACGAGGCCGGCGTCGACCTGGCGATCCTTGAGCGCCTGGTACACGAGACCCGTGTCCATGCGCTTGACGTTGTCGCGGTCGAGCTCGAAGCCGTACGCCGACTGCCAGCCCGGCAGTCCGTCGGGCCGCGAGTAGAACTCGGCGTTGGACGCGAAGGTCAGCTTGGCCCCACCCTTCACGGCCTTGGCGAAGTCGCTCATGGTGACGATGCCCAATTTCTTCGCCTGGTCCGCGTTCATCGCGAACGCATAGGTATTGTTCACCGGCGACATGTTGAGCCAGACGATGCCCTTGGGGCTGTCGATTTCCTTGATCTTGCGGTACGCCGCGTCCGCCGAGGCGAACTTGTCGGTGATCTTGTTGTACACGGACAGCGCGGTGCCGGTGTACTCCCAGTAGACGTCGATCTGGCCGTTCTCCATCGCCGAGCGCACCGCCGCGCTGCCCATGCCGGCGCGCCGATCGGGCGTGAAGCCCTTGGCCTTGAGCAGCGCCACCGTCATCGCGGTCATGATCTGCTGCTCGGTGAACGACTTGCCGCCAACCACGATGGTCTGCGCCGATGCCGCAGCCACGGCCCCGCCGACGATCACCGCCCCGAGGAATCGCATTGCTGTTCTCATTGCCCCCTCCTCCTATGAAATCCGCAGCGGGTTGACCCCGCGCGGCACCAACCAGTATTGCGCCTGCCCGAACAGGAAGTCCACCATCACCGCGAGCAGCGCGGTTGGAATGGCGCCCGCGAGCATCATGGCGAAGTCCTGCAGATCGATGCCGGTGAAGATGAGCTCGCCCAATCCGCCGCCGCCGATCAGGAACGCGATCGGAGCGGTGCCGACGTTGATCGCCATCGCCGTGCGCACGCCGGCGAAGATCACGAACAGCGCGTTGGGCAGTTCCACCCGGCGCAGGACCGCGCCGGGGCTCATGCCCATCCCCTGCGCGGCGTCGATCAGGTGCGACGGGACCGCGCGCAGGCCGGCGTACGTGTTGCGGATGATGGGCAGCAGGGTGGCGATCCACAAGCCGGCGATCGCCGACACCGCGCCGATGCCGAGCACGGTCATGATCAGCGCGAGCTTGCCGAGCGTGGGAACCGCGGTCGCCATGTTGACCGCTTGGATCGTCGCCTCGGCGTAGCGCGCCATCCACGGCCGCGCCAGCCAGACGCCGATCGCCACCCCGGCCACGATCGCGAGCGACCCCGACGCGCCGACCAGCACGAGGTGCTGCCTGGTGAGATAGGCGATGTCCTTGCGGTGCGTCAGCATCTCGCTCCACATGCCGCTCGCGACCAACCCCCACGCGATCGCAAGCGCGATGGCGCCAAGAACGGCGTACGGCATCAGCGACCGCTCGGGCGCCGTCGAGTGGCCGAAGCTGCGCACCATCATCGGCGTCAGACTCCCAGGCGCGAGGCGACGGCATCGCGCGTGACGCGCCCGACGACGCGGCCGCCTTCGTCCACACAGGCCAGCGCCGCCACGCCGTGCTCGAGAAACAGGGTCGCGACCTTGCGCAGGTCGTCGCCCGGCCGCACGCGCGGCGCGCCGTCGGCGGCCACGGCCGCAGGCTCCATCACCTCCGACACGTGAATGCGCCGCAACCGCTTCAAGGTGCGATCGCTGCCGACGAACTCGGCCACGAAGTCGTTGCACGGACGCGCGAGCAGCTCGTCCGGCGGGGCGAACTGCTCGAGCCTTCCCGCCCGGAAGATCGCGATGCAGTCAGCCACCTTGACCGCTTCGTCGATGTCGTGACTCACGAACAGCACCGTCTTCTTGAGCGATCGCTGCATGCGCAGGAACTCGTCCTGGATCACCTCGCGGTTGACCGGGTCGACCGCGCCGAAGGGCTCGTCCATCAGCAGCACGGGGGGATCGGCCGCGAGCGCGCGCGCGACTCCCACCCGCTGCGCCTGCCCGCCGGACAGCTCGCTCGGATAGCGGTCCATGAACTGCGCGGGCTCGAGCGCGAGCATCGCCAGCAGCTCTTCCGCGCGCTTGCGCGTGCGCGCCGCGTCCCAGCGCAGGAGCTTCGGCACCACGCCGATGTTCTGCGCGACGGTCATGTTGGGAAACAGGCCGATCTGCTGGATCACGTAGCCGATGGTCCGGCGCAGCGCCACCGGGTCGACGCTGTCGGTGTCCGCGCCGCCGATGTACACCTTGCCCGAGGTCGGCGTCACCAGGCGGTTGATCATCCGCAGCGTGGTCGTCTTCCCGCACCCGGACGGGCCCAGCAGCACGCACGTCGCGCCCGCGGGCACTTCCAGCGTGACGCCGCTCACCGACGCGATGTCGCCGCGACCGGTAGCGAACACCTTGGTCAGCGCGTCGAGGCGGATCATGCGCGCGCCATCCCCTTCGGCGCCAGCCGCCGCTGCAGCCACAGCAGCGCGTAGTCCGCGGCGATCGCGAGCAGCGCGAGCGCCAGCGCACCGGTCAGGAGCTGCCGCACGTCGGTCTGGGAAATGCCGCGCGAGATGAAGGTGCCCAGGCCGCCGGCGCCGATGTAGGCGGCGATCGCAGTGACGCCGATGTTGATCACCACCGCAATGCGCACGCCGGCGATGATCACCGGCATGGCGATGGGAATCTCCACCCGCAGCAGGCGCTGCATCGGTGACATACCCATGCCGGTCGCCGCCGAGCGCAGGGCCGGGTCGAGGTTGCGGATGGCCGCGTAGGTATTGCGCACGATCGGCAACTGCGCATACAGCATCGCGGCGATGACCGCCGGGAGGTAGCCGATGCCCTGGCCTATCTTGGACAGGAGCGGTATCAGCACCCCGAACAGCGCGATCGACGGAATGGTCATGACGATCGAGCCGAGGTAGAGCACCGTGTCGGCGGCGCGCTGGCTGTGGGTGATGGCGATGCCGGTGGGCACGCCGGTGACGATCGCGATACCCACTGCCACGCTCACGATGGAGACATGCTCCAGCGTGCGCTCGCCGATCATCGGCAGATTGTTCCAGATGAACGCGAGCGTCTCCATGGCCCCTTGGGCTACGCCGCGCACGCCGCGCCTGGCCGGGACGCCTCACCGGGGCGCGGGGATCTGGCGAAGCGGTTCGCATCTGTGATCGGGCGCCGCCGGCAAGGCACGGCCTGGGGAACTGTCCAAGCTAGGATAGGCGGAGCCGCAAACCGCAAATGGCCTGAAAGCGACGCTCGTTGCTCCAGTCCGGACACGCCGAATGTCGCGGACGCGCTAGTTTGCGTCGCACCCCGGCAGTCGGCTGCGCGGCGCTGATGCGATAGTCGGCCGCGTCGCGTCCATCTCCAGACACCATGCCCGCCAAACGACCCTCGCCCCTCCTCGCCCAGCTTGCGCAGGGCCCCGTGATCTGCGCCGAAGGCTATGTCTTCGAGCTCGAACGCCGCGGCTACCTCCAGGCGGGCGCATTCGTTCCCGAGGTCGTGCTGGAGCACCCGGACGCGGTTACGCAGTTGCATCGTGATTTCGTTCATGCCGGGTCGGACGTGGTGGAGGCGCTCACCTATTATGCCCATCGCGAGAAGCTTCGCGTCATCGGCCGCGAGCGGGACCTCGAGCCCATCAACCGCCGCGCGCTGGAGATCGCCAGGGCGGTCGCGGACGAGTCCGGCACGCTGCTCGCCGGCGGCATCTGCAACACCAACGTCTACGACCCGGCCGACCCGGCGTCGCACAAGGCGGTGCGCGCGATGTTCGAGGAGCAGGTGCAGTGGGCCGTCGACGCGAACGTGGACTTCATCATCGGCGAGACGTTCTCGTACGCGCAGGAAGCGCTGATCGCGACCGACGTCATCAAGAAGGCGGGAAAGGCAGCGGTGATCACGCTCGCGATGCACCAGGCGGAGGTCACCCGCGAGGATTGGAGCGTAGCCGATGCGTGCAGGCGCATCGAGGCTGCCGGCGCCGATGTGGTCGGACTCAACTGCATCCGCGGGCCGGCGACGATGATGCCGCTCCTGCGCAGGATCCGCGACGCCGTCAAGGTCCCGATGGCCGCGCTGCCGGTACCCTATCGCACCACGACCAGCCAGCCCTCGTTCCAGTCGCTGCGCGATGCGCACTACTCGCCGCCCGGGGAGCGTCCGTTCCCGATCGCGCTCGATCCGTTCACCTGCAACCGGTTCGAGATCGGCGATTTCGGACGCGAGGCGCTCGCGATGGACATCCGCTATCTGGGGGTGTGCTGCGGCGCCGGTCCGCATCATATCCGCGCGCTCGCCGAGTCGGTCGGCAAGCATCCGCCCGCGAGCCGCTACTCCGCGGACATGTCCAAGCATGCGTTCCTGGGCTCGCACGAGCGCATCAAGCAGGTGCAGAAGGACTACGCTGGAAAACTGTAGGAACCCCTGTCAGCGGCCGCGCGTCGGCACGCGCGGGTCGATCTCGTAGTAGTCGCCCGCGCTGTCGGTGTGGATCTGCAGGGCCGTCTTCAATCCCGTCGGATCGTCGAGCGACCCCGCGGCGATCGATATCGTGTCGCGACCGCGCCCTTCCCAGAACAGCGTGCCGCCGCACTCGCCGCAGAAGCCGCGGCGCGCGGCGGCCGACGACGCGTACCACTTGAGTCCGCGCGCCTCGACCACCCGCAGCGCCGATGCGGGCGCGGCGGTGTACGCGCCGATGTGACCGTGCGCCTTGCGGCACATCGCGCAGTGGCAGACGACCACGTCGCGCAGCGGACGCGCGACTTCGTAGCGCACCGCCCCGCACAGGCAGCCGCCGGTCGCGACGCCGCTCACCGCCGGACTCCCGCGCGCTCGTCGCTGGGCTTGCGGCCATACGCGGCGCGATAGCAGCGGGAGAAATGCGACGCCGAGGTGAAGCCGGCCGCCACGGCGACGTCGAGGATCGGCTTCGTGCTCTCGAGCAGCATCGCGCGCGCCCGTTCCAGGCGCACCTTCATGTAGTGGCGGCTCGGACTGGTGCGCAGGTAGCGCGCGAACAGCCGTTCGAGCTGGCGCGGCGACAGGCCGACGGTCTCGGCGATGTCCTGGACCGGCCGCGCATCGTCGCTGGCCGACTCCATCAGGCCGACCGCCGCGATGAGGCGCTCGTTGGCGACCCCGAGCCGGCTCTGGATCGCCATGCGCTGCGAGTCGCGCGTGTCACGGATGCGCGGATGGATGAACTGCTCGGACACGTCGTTGGCGAGCGCGCGCCCGTGCTGGCTCGTGATGAGCGACAGCATCATGTCCAGCGCCGCGGTCCCGCCCGAGCAGGTGTAGCGGTTGCCGTCGACAGCGAAGATGTCCGCCGTCGTGCGCACGCGCGGATAGCGCTCGGCGAAGGCGGCGAGGCTTTCCCAGTGCACCGCGCTGCGCCGGCCGTCGAGCAGGCCGGCGTCGGCGAGCAGGTAGGGCCCGAGACTGATCCCGCCGACCGCGGTTCCCGCCCGGGCCAGCGAACGCAGCCAACGCACCGTGGCCGCACTCGCCGTTTCGGCCTTGTGCGATCCCGCGCACGCCAGCAGCAGGTCGATCCCCACCGCGTTGCCGGCGGCGCGCTGCACCGCGACCTCGATGCCGTTGCTCGCACGCACCGGGGCGCCGTCTTGCGAGTACAGCGTCCACTCGTAGAGCGACTCGCCGCTCAGGCGATTGGCGGCGCGCAGCGGCTCGATCGCGGCGGCGAACGCCATCATCGGAAAGCCCGGCACGAGGTAGAAGCCGACGCGAAACGCCGGGCCGCGGAGCTTGCCTGTTTGCGACATGAAGGCCATGGTACCAAGACGGCCATCACCGGCTAAGGATCGTGCCAATAGGCCGACAGGTCCGGCGCCGGCGCGCGCAACAGCGGCTGCGGGCGACCCCTGAGATGCTGCTCGAAGAACGCGATGCCGTAGTCGTCGATGAGCCGCGCTTCGGCGTGCTGCCGCGCGCACGCTGCGGCACTCGCGGCACCCAGGCACAGGAAGCTGGTCCAGACGAAGTGATGCCCGCCGCGCAGCTTCACGAAGTACTTCGGCGGATGGGCGGCCGCATATGCGCCCTGCGGCCCCTCGATGAAAGGGGTCACGAACAGGTCGAGGTCCGCTCCCTGGTACATGAGCGGCACGCGGATCGCGCGCAGGTCCCCGCGCAACTGCAGCGGCAGGCTGTAGGGCGAGAACACGAGTGCGGCGCGCAGGCGCGGATCGT